>JBKJTD010000013.1:0-6047 GCA_046590915.1 Vicinamibacterales bacterium | reverse complement strand
TCACAGTTGACGTCGACGACGTTTTCCATGGACCAGGATCCGAAAAAACCGTCGATGAACGACGTGCTGGTGATCGCACCCAACCTGACCGCACACGCGAAGATGGGTGACTACGTGACGGTCGTTGGCGAGGTAATGAAGTTTGACCCCGCGGTGCTCAAGACCAAGGCGCCGCGGTACACGCTGAGCCTTCCCCCCGGCGGCGAGTTGCGGTACGCCGGCAAGGTCATGGTCCTCGCGTCGTCTGTGGTTGATGGAACGATGACCGACCTGGCCAAATTTGTTCCTCCCCCGCTCACACCGGACGAGGCGGCGTTTGATGCGGTGATGAAACAGGTGAACCCGACACTGGACGAACTGCGGAAGGCACTAGAAGCCTCCGACGCAGCGCTCGCGAAGGAACATGGTACCAAGCTGCGCGGCTTCTTCGCGGACACAAACGCGTTCTTCACGAAGCGTTCGGTCGCCGATGCCCAGGGATGGGCGAAGGAGGCCGTGGCCCTCGTGGACGCGATTAACAAAGGTGCGGCGAACAACGACTGGGCGACTGCCAAAGACGCCGCGTCAAAAATTCAACCGCTGTGCGCCTCGTGCCATGCCGCGCATCGCGAACGCCTCGAAGACGGCACTTATCGCGTCAAGGGCAGCTAGGGAAGGGCATTGGTTCACTGCGAGACGTGGAGGACTCTCAGCCCTCCACGCCTCGTTGTGAACACTACGCGCTCACGAGGATGGTCCCATTGGCCCATTCAGGGCGCAAGCGCCAATCAACAGGACTGACAGCGATTGTTGTTCTTGGCTCCGAGCCCCTCGAGCAGCTTGATCGTCTCGGGGAACGGGGAGATGCGTGACACGGGCCCGTTGGCCATGTCCACCGTCGTCTGGCCACGGCGACTGACGACGAGTGGATCGGCGCCCTTCGAGATCAGGTAGTGAATCATCTCGTTGTCACCGCGGGCGGCGGCGTGGTGCAGCGGCGTGAAGCCGTCACTGTCACGGGAGTTGACGTCTGCGCCCATTTCTTCGACCAGGTACTTCACCGCCGGCAGCCAGCCTTCGGGTTTGTGGCGATGGGCATTGCCGGCGAACCCTTCGCCATACTCCGCACCTGCCGCTGCGTGAAGTGGATACACGCCCGGGCCGCCAAACGGCACCGGTGGGATCCCGGAAGAGTCGATTGGCGGCGTCGCAGGACGTGCGGGCGCAGCGCCGTCACCGCCGCCTGGTACAGCACCGCCACCGCGCGCGGCACCGCCGCCGCGTCCGCCGCCCGCCCGCTGCGCCATCGTCGGCACCGTCGGGTCGGCGCCGTATTTCACGAGCAGGCGCATCGCGTCCACATCCAACCCATAGGCGGCGCGCCAGAACGCCGTGGCCCCGGAAGAATTCGACAGGCCGCAGTTGGCGTTGCCGCAGTCGGTGTAGACCATGTACCAGGGATGCACACGAATGCGCGCGTTGGGATCGGCGCCCTTCTCGAGGAGCGCGATGATCACGTTTTCGTAGGTGGCGACCTGCTGGTCCATCTCCTGCGGCTGCGGAAACCGCGTGCGCGGCTGCCAGCGGGCGTTGATGGTCGCCCAGAGCGGGGTCACGCCGTGACTGTCGGAAATGGCGTTGACGTCCGCGCCCCGTGCGATGAGTTCCATCGCGACATCAAACTGGCCGTTGATGAGCGCCACGAGAATCGGCTGATGGCCATCGCCCGTCATATCGTTGAGACTGGCGCCGCCATCCAGGAGCACTTTCGTCACGTCCACAAAACCCTGACGCGCCGCATGGTGCAGCGCGGAGAGTCCGCCCTTGGCGGCAATGTTGGGCAGGGGGGCTTCCTCGTTGACGTCGCGAGGTGCCGCAGCGGGAGCGGCACCAGCCGGCGCTGCGCCTGTCCCGCGGCCCGCAGCCGGTGTCGCTGGTGCGCCTGATGTGGCCATCACTGCGCCGTCACGTCCACCGGCCGCCGCCTCAGCGGCGAGAGGCGTCGGGAGTTTGCCGGTTGCGTAGTACTCGCGGACCGCCTCAACCGAGGCCCGCCACTGGCTCGGCGTGGGTTCTTCTCCAGTCGCCACGGCGCTTCTCAAAATTGATCGCTGAAGGGTCTGCGCCTGACGCGCTTCGGTCAAAAACTTTCCGACATCGATCGGTCTGGTCTTGATGTGCACGTCTGCACCACGCGCGATCAGCAGGCGTACCACCTCTGGTCGGTTCGCAGCCGCAGCGAAGATCAGAGGCGTCTGGCCCCATTCGCCCTCGCGCGCATTGACGTCCACGCCCTTGGCCAGCAGCGCCGTCACAGCCGGCGCACTACCCGCACCTGCAGCCAGATGGATGGGCTGCACTCCGCTTGTCGATGTCGCAACATCCGCCTTCGCACCGGCGTTCAGCAACGCGACGACGGCAGGTGCACTGCCTGAGCGCGCCGCCAGATGCAGTGGCGTGTAGTCACCGATGCGCGTGCGACCCGCCACCGATGCGCCGGTGGCCAGGAGCATCTGCACCATGGCCTCGTCTCCACGTTCGGCGGCCCAGTGCAGGCCGGTCATGCCATCGCCAAGCGACGCGTTCACGTCGGCGCCCTGCGCAGCCAAGGACCGCACGGTCGGGACATCACCACGGCGCGCCGCATCGGCGACCGAAGACGACTGCGTCTGTGGTGGCAGGGCGGCCAGGCCCACCACAGCCATCGCACACGATCCCGCGACGGCAAGTGCAGCTACCAGTGAACGAACGGGTCTCATCGACACTCCTTACGAGATCGAAAACGCGCCGGTGCTGTCACCAAACGTCTTCATATCCATCCCGAGGTTCTGCATCAGGGTGAGCATGACATTGGCCATCGGCGTGCCGTCCTCCGCCTTGAGATGCACGCCGCCCTTGAGCATGCCGTTGCCGTGTCCGAACAGCACGAGCGGGCATCGACGATGGTTGTGCACGTTCGGGTCGGCCATCGGCGATCCCCACATCACCAGCGTCTTGTCGAGGAGGTTGCTGTCGCCTTCCACCGACTCCTTCATCCGCTCCAGGAAGTAGGCCATCTGTGAAGTGCGGTACTTGCAAATCTTGTTGAATTCCAGCACGCGCGCTTCGCTGTTGCCGTGGTGGGACGCCGGGTGGAACGGCTGCGACGATCCGCTCTCCGGGAACACGCGGCTCGAGGCGTCGCGGCCGGTTTTGAACGCGATCACACGCGTCATGTCCGACTCGAGCGCAAGCACCTGCAGGTCAAACATCAACTTCATGTGTTCGGAGAAGGAGTCGGGCACCCCGGCGGGCGCGTCGGGCAACTCGCGGGTCTCGCCGCTGGAGTTGTGCGCTTCCACCATGCGAATGCGGCGCTCAATCTCCGTGATGTGTTCCAGATACCGATCGAGGCGTTGCCGGTCGGACGGTCCCAGCTGCGCACGCATCGTGCTGACCTCACCGTGTACCCAGTCAAGGATCGACCGCCGCGTGACGCGACGTTCGGCACGGACCTGCGCGCTGCCGCCGGCCCCAAACAACATGTCGAATGCGACCCGGGGGTCGCGAATCATCGGCAGCGGCTGATTGGGGGTCGCCCACGAGATCGAGTCGGTGTAGGCACAGGAATAGTTGTAGGTGCACCCGCCGGCCTGGTCGAGATTCTCGATGCAGAACTGCATCGACGGCATCGGCGTGGACTGCCCGAATTTTTTCGCGTAGAGCTGGTCAAGCGACGTGCCGGCCCACACGTCCGAGCCCTGCGTCTGTTTGGGGTGCGACTGCGTGAGAAACACCGCGCTGGACCGGAAGTGGTCGCCGCCGATTTCCGGCGCCGAAAACGCTTCGGCCATCCGCACGTCGGTGTTGCTGACGATGGTCGTGTAGTCGCGGAAGGCGTCCAGCGTGCTGAGCGGATTGTCGGGCACCAGTGTGTAGTTGCGTCCGACCTGCTCCGGCGCAAACAGGTGTTTACCCGCACCAATCGCATTGCAGCCGGCGAGCCCGTGCACTTCTTCGATGCACACCAGCCGCGTGTGGGTGGGCGCTGCGGCGCGAGCACTCTTGCTCAGGCCGGCCGGGACCATGGCGTCAAGGAACGGCAGGGCGACGGTGGCCCCCATCCCTCTGAGAAACGTACGACGCGGCAAGGATTTCCCGGTGAGATACGACATGGCGGTCTCCTCTTGCGGCGCGCTTAGCGCCGCCCTCCGTTGGTGGTGCTGGTATCTGGCGGCGCCTCGGCCCGGCTCGACCGGAAGGCATCACTGGTGATCACGCCGAGTATGAGTGTGGCCATCGGGTATCCGTCGGCAGACGCCTTCCGGGTGATGGTGCGAATCGTGGGTTGATCGAAGTACTCCGCCCGGCGGCCAAGCGCGAAGGCCATTAGATTCTCCGTCAACGTGCGCATTAACGGGATCGGACGCTTCAGAAGCACATTGGACAATTCCTTGGGCGTCGAGACAGGCGTGCCGTCATAAAAGTCGCCGCGTGTATCAAGCGGCACGCTGTTTTCGCGCACGCGCCACCGCGCCACGACATCGAAGTTGTCGAGCGCCAGTCCTATGGGATCCATGAACAGATGGCACGACCGGCATCCGGGATCCTCGCGGTGCATCTCCATCCGCTCGCGCGTAGTCAGCGTCTTGCCATTGCTGCCCGACTCCTTGGTGTTTTCGAGCGGCGGCACATCAGCCGGTGCCGGTGGTGGCGGAGTGCCCAGCAGCACCTCCATCACCCATTTGCCCCGCAACACCGGAGACGTGCGGTTGGCCATCGAGGTCTGCACCAGCACACTGCCGTGGCCCAATACGCCCTGACGCCGATCGTCGGGGTACGAGACCTTGCGATAGTGATTGCCCGCAACGCCCGGGATCCCGTAGTGACGCGCGAGGCGTTCATTGAGGAAGGTGTAGTCCGCCTTGTAGATGTCGAGCGCACTGCCGTTGCGCGCCACGAGGTCGTTAAAGAACGCGATGGTCTCGCCGCGCATGGCCTTCGACAACATCTCGTCGAAGTTCGGGAAGAAGTTCGGGTCGGGATGCACCTTGTCGATGTCCTGGAGCCTGAGCCACTGCGCCGCGAACCGCTCGCCCAGCATCGCCGCACGCGGGTCCGCCAGCATCCGGCGCGCATGTCTGTCCAGTCCCCCGGGTGCGGTCAGTTCACCCTTGACGGCCGCCGTGCGCAACGTGTCGTCGGGCGGCGCCCCCCACAAAAAGAACGACAGGCGCGACGCCAGCTCGAAGTCGCCGATTTTGTAGACTTCGCCGGGTCGCACCCGATCAGGCTGGCGCTCCAGACGGAAGATGAAGTGCGGACTCGCGAGAATCGCCTCGACTGCGTCCCGCACGCCGTCCTCAAAGCCCCCGCGCGAACGGCCGGCCTGGTAGAACTGCATGACGCCGTCCACTTCCCGTGCGTCGAGAGGCCGACGATAGGCGACCGCGCCGAGTCTGGAGACGATCGATCGTGCACACGGCAACTCCTCCGCGGCAGCTGTGGGCCGGCACGAAAAGACGCGTCGGCGTGTCGCGGTGTCCGACAGCCCAGTTACGCGTACCGGTCCACGCACGACAAGATCGCGCACATGAGTCAGCGTGGTCACCCCGGCGCCGCCGGTGCCCGCACCGGCAAACGACCAGTCATGCGGCCTGACCAAATCTTCGTACGGGCCATCGCTCTTTCGAACGAAAGCGGCAGCCACCAGATGCTGCCCCGCCCGGACGACGACCGGGTCGGTTTTCATGGCAACCGCCCCGCGACCGTCCTGCGACTCGTTGGGCTGCGTCTCGTATTTGATGAGCGCAACCCGCTCGCCGTTGATGGAGACATCCACGTCTTCAAGACGGTTATTGGCGCCCCCGGTCAGATTCACCTGGAACACATACTCGCCGTCAGCGGGAAAGACGTGCTTGACGGCCATCCCGCCACGGGTGCCAAACGGTGTGCCCTCGACGTGATCCCATGGGTGCTGCGACGCGTAGGTCGTGTTGGCGTACGTACGATCGAGCGTCACGGCCGACCGATCGCCCACAGCCATCCTGCTGATGTCACTCGCCGCATTGAGATAGGCCTCAAGCAAC
>JBKJTD010000373.1:0-2685 GCA_046590915.1 Vicinamibacterales bacterium | reverse complement strand
CCAGTGCGATGCGCCACTTCCGGCCGTGCTGGGCGACGCCACGCAGTTGCACCAGGTGCTGCTGAACCTGTGCGTGAACGCCCGCGACGCGATGCCCAACGGCGGCACGCTCACGGTGCAGGCAGAAGTTCGCCAGGTGGACGCCGTCTACGCCAGCTCCGTGCCGGACGCCAAGCCAGGCGCATACGTGGTGTTGACCGTGCGCGACACCGGCACGGGCATCGCGCCCGAAGTGCTCGACCGGATATTCGACCCGTTCTTCACCACCAAGGGCCCGGACAAAGGCACTGGCCTCGGCCTCTCCACCGTCACGGGCATCGTCAAGGGCCACGGCGGATTTCTGGACGCGTCGTCGCAACCAGGAAAAGGGTCATCGTTCACCGTGTTTCTGCCCGCCGACTTCCAAGGCACACACACCGCACTGCCCGTCCCGTCGGCACAGCCATTCCGCGGCTCTGGGGAAACCATTCTGCTCGTGGATGACGAAGGCCCCGTGCGTGAGATTGCACGCACGGTGCTGCGGCGGCTGAATTTCACGCCACTGACCGCCATCGATGGCACCGATGGCCTGGTGCAAGCGGCGCAGCACCGCGATGACATTCGCGCCGTCATCACGGACCTGCACATGCCGCACATGGACGGCCTGGCGTTTGTCCGCGCGCTCCGGCGGATCCTGCCGGACGTCCCAGTGGTGGTGGCCAGCGGTCGGCTCGAGGACGCTGTGGCCGACGAGTTCAAGACCTTGGGCGTCACGACCCGCTTGGACAAACCTTTCACCGAAGCGCAATTGGCGGGGGCGTTGAAGCGTTTGCTGGCCCCGTGACCTGCCACACACACATCCGTGGACGACTGGCCGCTGCTGTGCTGACTCTGGTTGCGTCAGTGCCAAACCCGGCCTTCGCGCAATACAAGGTCGACGCTTGGACGACCGAACACGGCCTGCCGCAAAGCACGGTGTCCTCGGTGGCGCAGACGCCTGACGGATTTCTGTGGCTGTCCACTTTCGGCGGCCTCGTCCGGTTCGACGGGGTCACCTTCCGCGTGTTCAATACGGTGACGAACCCGGAACTGCCCAGCTCACGTCTGACGGGCGCCATCGTGGATCGCGACGGGCTCCTGTGGATCATGACGGAGAATCCGGTACTCCTGCAGTTTTCGGACGGACGGTTCCGCCGGGTGGAGATCCCGATGAAGAACCTCCGCGGCATCCAGATGCATGAGGGTAGGATGGGCCTCGTCTCGCACACGGGCGACGCACTCATCTGGCAAAACGGCGCGTTCGTGCCCTACACGAGGCACGTCCCTTCAGGCGCCGCTGGAATGACGAGTATCTCGGTGACGCCGGCAAACGGCGCTCGGCAGATTCAGTGGTATCGCGACGTCCGTGGCATCGCGCACCGCTTCGTGGGCGATCGGCTGACACGGAGTGTCGCGCTGCCGCCAGGCAACGTCGTCGAGGATCGCGCCGGCAGACTCTGGATGAAGGACCCGCAGCGGGGAGGAGATCTGCTGTGTTTCGACGGTCCGAGCGTCACGTCCTACAGCCGGAAAGATGGTCTCATCGGCGTCGAAAGCCTGTACACCATGGAGGATCCTGACGGCACGATGTGGTTCGCCCAACACCAGGGCCTCGCGCGATTTCGCGACGGGCGATTCACGTCGTTCACGAAAGCGGATGGCCTGCCTGACTCGAACATCCGGTCCGTCATGCGCGATCGCGAAGGCACGTTGTGGGTCGGGACTCAGGGCGGCTTGGCGCGATTTACGGAACTGCCCATTGTCACCTTCACGACCCGCGACGGACTGGCCACCAACAACACGTATCCGATCCTTGAAGATCATCGCGGCGACATCTGGATCGGCGGCTGGCCCGGACTCACGCGGTACCGCCAGGGTGTCTTCACGGACATCACCGCGGCGCTGGGCCTTCTGCCGATCCAACGGCCGAACATCACGGCCCTGATGGAGGATCGGGAAGGCGGAGTGTGGGTCGCCACGTTGGGTCGTGGCATACAGCGCCTCAAGGGCGGCCGCGTCACGACGATGGTCGACGCGGCACTGGATTGGAACTACTACGCGTTGTTCCAGCGTCGCAACGGCGACATCTGGATCGCCGGCGATCGCGGCGCGCACAGGTATCACGAGGGCGTCATGGACCCGCCGGTCAGTCTCGGAGGTCCGGCCAGCGTGTTCCATGAGGATTCACGCGGCGTGCTCTGGATCGGCGGCGTCCCGGGTCTCTTCCGCTACGAACGCGATGTCCTGACGCAGATCGGCGACCGCGACGGATTCAGCGGAAAAAGCGTGCGCGCCATTCGCAGCGACCCAGACGGCACCCTATGGATTGGCACGTATGACGCCGGACTCTTTCGTTATCGTGACGGCCGCTTCACACGGTACACCACGGAGGAGGGTCTTCCAGCCAACGGCGCGTTCCAGATCCTCGAGGACGCGCAACAGCGCTTCTGGATCTGCTCGAACAGCGGCATTTATCGCGTGGCGCGCGCCGAACTCAACGACGTGGCGGCGGGCGGAAAGCGGACGGTCACCTCTGTTCGTTACGGTCGCGATGACGGCATGGCCAACCAGGAATGCAATGGCCTCAGTCGCCCCGCCGGCATTCGTGCGTCCGATGGCCGCTTCTGGTTCCCCACGCAGGGCGGGGTCGCCGTGGTGGACCCGGGT
>JBKJTD010000347.1:0-8145 GCA_046590915.1 Vicinamibacterales bacterium | reverse complement strand
CAGCTCACACTGATTACCGGCACGGTTCGCGGCGTCGGTCCGTTGGTGGATGCCGGGGCAACCGTGTTGTTGTTCCCGCAGGGCGCGCGGCGCATGGCTGCGCGGCGGTATCACAGTGCCCGGACGACCAACGACGGCACGTTCGCGTTCAAAAACGTCCCTGCAGGGTCGTACCTGGTCGCCGTCGTGGACGAATCCCAGGCCGGAGGGTGGCAGGCCCCCGAACGGCTCCAGATGCTGGCCACCCGGGCGACTCCGGTGCAGCTCCGTGAAGGAGAAGCGAAGGTCCTTGAGCTGCGTCGGGTTCGCCCGCGGAACTAGCGGGAAGTGCCTGCGCCTCCCGCGGGTCTAAACGGGTACCCTCGCCTGGGCGTAACCCAAAGAGAGCTGCCATGACATTCACACTTGCCCGCCTCACCACCCTCGCAGTCTTTGTGTTCACACTCGTCTTCGCCTGGCCATCGGCCCCGAGCGCGCAGGCCGGCGCCGGCACGGAGCAACAGGGCCAGGGTGGTGGACGCGGGGGAGGCCGTGGCGCTACGGCCGGAGAAGCCCGCGACGCGACACAGACCGCGGTCGTCGGCACGGGCCTGATCATCGGCCAGGTCATCACGGGCGACGCGGGCACTCCCGTGCGGCGTGCGCGTGTGAATTTGAGTGGCACAGAACTGCGCGGGCAACGCTCGACGGTCACCGACGATGAAGGCCGCTTTGTGTTCACGCAGATTCCTGCCGGCCGTTACACGATGACCGCCTCCAAGGCAGGCTTCGTGTCGATTGCGTACGGGGCCAAAACCGCCGGGCGCGCCGGCACACCGATTCAACTCGCGGACCGACAGAAGCTCGAAAGCAAACCCATCGCCATGCCCAAGGGTGGCGTGGTCACCGGTGTGGTCCTGGACGAATACGGCGAGCCGTCGCCGGGCACGTCAGTGCGCGCGCTGCGGATGGTGATGCGCACAGGAGAAAAGCGCCTCGAGTCTGCCGGCTCCGGCACCACTGATGACCGCGGCCAGTATCGCATCTACGGTCTCCAGCCTGGTCAATTCATTGTCACCGCTCAACCTCGAAACACCGGGCTCGGTGGCCTGCAGGTCTCTGTCGCCGGCGAAATTGAAAATGCGCTCCAGCAGATGCAGCAGCAACTTGGACGCGGAGCTGGCGGACAAGCCGGCGTCGGAGGAAGAGGTGCGGGCGCGGGCCGAGGTGGGCAGCTGGGCGACTTGATTCAGGGTCTTGCGGGCGAACGAGGCCAACAGGTCATTGAGCAACTGCAACAGCAGCTCGATCCCGATGGCCAGGCGTCGGTCGGCTACGCCCCGGTATTTTTCCCGGGAACGACCTCACCTTCGGCCGCCACGACCGTCGACATCGTGGTCGGCCAGGAGCGCTACGGCGTCGACTTCCAGTTGCAGCTGGTCTCGACATCAAGCGTGGCCGGAGCGTTGTCCGGTGTTGACGGGGTCGTGCCCGCCGGCGCCCAGGTCACGCTGGCCCCGGTGGACACGCTGCCGGGACTGCCTGGTGGCACACAGACCGTGCGTGCGAATCAGACTGGCGCATTCTCGTTCCGCAATGTCGCGCCCGGACAGTACCGAATATCCGCGCGAGCGCAGGTGCGCACACCAATGACTGAGACGGAAGTGCCCGCCGCTGCAGCCGGGCGTGGTGGACGAGGCGGAGCGCCCGCCGAAATTCTGTGGGCGAATGCCGACATTACCGTGGACGGCCGCGATGTCAGCGACGTCGGCCTGCAACTGCAGAAGGGTATGACAATCTCCGGCAGACTCGCCTTTGACGGAACAACGCTGCTGGCGCCCACCGACTTCTCACGCGCGCGCGTGGTGTTGACGGCGGTCGGCACGCAGGACACCGAATTTGGTGGCCTGCCAAATGCCACGGTGGACCCTTCCGGGCGCTTCACGATCATTGGGGTCCCACCGGGCCGATACTCGCTGCGCGGGACGGCGCCCGCAGGCACGGGCGGACCCGGCGTGAGTGCCGGCGGCGCACGTGCCGCAGGCGGCTCGGGCAACTGGATTCTGAGATCCTCAGTGGCGGGCGGGCGGGACACACTCGACTTCCCCCTTGAGATCGGTCCCAACGTGAACGTCACGGATGCGGTCCTGACGTTTGCCGATCGCAGCACGGAACTCACCGGGCTGTTGCAGGACGCGCAGGGTGCGGCGACGTCCGACTACTCCATCATCATTTTTTCGACCGACTCGCAGTACTGGGTGCCCCAGTCGCGGCGGATTCAGTCGGTTCGGCCCGGCACTGATGGACGCTACGCCGTGCGTAATCTGCCTCCGGGCGACTACGCACTCGCCGCGGTGACGGACGTGGAGCCTGGTGAATGGTTTGATCCGGACTTTTTGAAGGAACTCATCGCCGCGTCCATGCGCCTGTCGCTTGCCGACGGCGACCGCAAGACGCAAGACATTCGACTGTCGGGGGGATAGCTGGGGTTCCCAGTAGGCCAAAGCGAAAAGGGTAAAAGCCTTTTCCCTTTGCCCTTCAGTGTGGTGGCGTGGGTGCTAGCGACGTAGTTCGCGGAGTCTCACCCGACCACGGCGGATCACGAGCCAGATAATCGTCATCAACGCGATCACTGCTGCGATAAACGCTCCCGCAAACAGATACATCGTCTGATGCAGGATCGAGTTGGCGTCGGTGAGGACTTCCATCGCGATTGGCGTGCCGGCGAGCCGATCAGTGAGCCGCTGCTCCCACGTCAGGATGTTGCCGCGCTCGACGTCCCCGGGTTCATTGTCGGAGAGCCGCCGCACGTTGTGATGCTGCACCTTGCTTGGCAGGTGGAGCTTGAACGCGACTAGTTCACCACCTGTCCAATTCACACCGGCCGGAGCCGTGCCGACTGGCGCACCCACCGTCTGGCGATATGTCAGGGTGGCCTCGTTGCGCGCAAACGAGTAGGTTGACCATGCGAGCGGCCCGCAGGCAGCCGCTTTCGAGAAGTCGGCAACGGACATCTGCACCTGCACAAAGCGGCGACCTGACCGGCGCCACGGCCGGCTGACGCGGTCAACCGTGCACCCGGCCGCCTCAAACACGGCCCGCACGTCGTCGGTCTCAATGCGCGCGTTGGGCGAGGGGTCCAGAGGGAGTCCACGGAGTGCGACCAGCGCCGGGACCGACGCGGCCAGCACCACCGTCGCGGAACCGTCCACCTCCAGGTACGCCTGTTCGTCGTACTCATATTGCCGGGTGAGTGGATTCGTACACCCACCCACACCGATTGCCAGCACCAATGCCACGAACGCGCAACGAAGACCCACGACCGAATGATATACATTCTTCGATGCCACGCCTCTTCCTGATCGACGGCAACTCGCAGATGTACCGGGCATACCACGCGATTCGTGGGCTGACCGGCCCTGATGGCAAGTCCACCAACGCCATTTACGGGTTTGTGTCGATGCTGCGGAAACTCATCGCCGACCACCAACCCGACTATCTGGTGGCCTCGTTTGACCTGCCGGGACGGACGTTTCGCGACGACCTGTCTGCCGACTACAAGGCCAACCGGACGCCGATGCCTGCTGATCTGGCTGAACAGGTCGCCCTGGTGCACGACGCCTGTGAGGCCATGGGCGTGCCCAACCTCACCTCCGAGGGGTTTGAAGCCGACGATGTGATCGGCACGCTGGCGGTGAAAGCACACGCCGCGGGATTTGATGTCGCGATCGTCACCGGGGACAAGGATTTTTTTCAGCTCGTCACCGACCGACTGCGCATCTACAACCCAAAAGATGATGGCACGTGGTACGACGCGGCCGGTGTGGTCGACAAATTCGGCGTCAGGCCCGAGCAGGTCGTGGACGTGCTGGCCCTGATGGGCGACTCGGTGGACAACATCAAGGGCGTGCCCGGCATCGGCGAAAAGGGCGCGCGCGATCTGATCACCACCCATGGATCGCTTGACGCGCTGTTGGAGGCGGCCCCGACGCTTGCGCAGAAGCGTCAGCGGGAAGCACTGACGCAACATGCCGACGACGCGCGGGCGAGTCGTGTGCTGGCAACGATCCGGACAGACGTGCCCATCGAATTTGATGCGGAGTCGCTTCGTTTTCGAGGCGCCGACGGCGCGCGGTGCTACGACTTGTTCTCGCGACTCGGCTTCCGCACGTGGACAGCCGCTTACGCGCCGACGGCTGCCACGTCGCAGCGCGACTACGCACTTGCCACGACCGCAGAGGCGCTTGAGACGCTGGCCCGTGATGCGCGCACGGCGGGGCACCTTGCCATCGCAGCGCTGACCACCGATGGACCCGCCATGTTGCGCGGCCTGATTGGGTTGTCCCTGGCGACCCAGACCGGCAAGGCCCGGTACATTCCCATGAGCCACACCGGACTCAGCGAAACACCCAACGTCTCGCCGGTGACCGTGGCCGCTGCACTTGGGCCTGTGTTTGCCGATCCGGCAGTTCGCAAGATTGGCCACGACCTCAAGACCACCGCCGTCGCCCTCGCGCGGCACGGCTTGCCGCTGCACGGGTTGGATCTGGACACGATGGTCGCCAGCTATCTGGTCAATGCCACCGGTTCCAATCACGCGATCGAAGAGCTCGCGCTTGAGCGATCCGGGTATCGCGCCCTCAAGCAGGAAGACGTGACCGGGCGCGGCGTCAAGGCGCTGGCGCTCGATGCTGTGCCTGCGGCGTCGCTGCTCGCATTTGCGGCCGAGCGCGCAGACCTGCCACTCACATTGGCGCAGGGCCTGCGCGAGGATCTGGTGGCCGGTGCGCTCGACGGCATCTATCGCGACATGGAGTTGCCGCTGATTTCAATTCTTGCCGACATCGAACGAGCCGGCGTACGCGTCGATGTGCCCGCGCTGGCGCAGCTCGGAGCCACCATGCAGCAGGACCTCGACCGGCTGTCGGCGCGCATCTTCGAGCACGCCGGTGGAGAGTTCAACGTCAATTCACCGAAACAACTCGGGGAGGTCCTGTTTGATCGACTGGCGTTGCCTGCGCCCCGCAAGACCGGCAAGACCAAAGCAACGTCGACAGCGATGGACGTGCTCGAGGAGCTCTCGCAGATCCACGAACTGCCGGGTCTGGTGCTGCAGTGGCGAAGCATCCAGAAGCTCAAGGGCACGTATGTGGATGCGCTGCCGGCGCTTGTGCATCCGCAGACCGGACGAGTGCACACCACGTTCAATCAGGCGGTGGCCGCCACTGGCCGGCTCAGCAGCAGCGACCCGAACCTGCAGAACATCCCGGTGCGCACCGCGACAGGACGCGAGATTCGCGCGGCGTTTATCGCTGCGCCCGGCCACGCACTGATCTCGGTCGACTATTCGCAGATTGAACTGCGCGTCCTCGCGCATCTCTCGGGAGATGACGCGTTGATTGAAGCCTTTGAGCGCGGCGAGGACATTCACGACCGCACGGCAGCGCGTGTGTTCGGCACCAACAGCGGTCTCGACCCGCACGAACTGCGTCGGCGCGCGAAGATCATCAACTACGCGTTGCTCTATGGCAAAACCGCGTTCACCCTGGCGAAGGACATCGGTGTGCCCCAGGCCGCGGCGCAGTCCTTTATTGATGCATACTTCGCAGGATTCCCCGGCGTGCGCGCCTACATCGATCGGACACTCGAAGACACACGCACCACCGGCGTGGTGAAAACGATCACCGGCCGTCGTCGCATGATGCCGGAACTGACAAGCAAAAACGGCCAGGTGCGGGCAGCGGCCGAACGCGAAACAGTGAACATGCCGATCCAGGGCACCGCCGCCGACATCCTCAAACAAGCCATGATCGATGTGGCTGCGGCTCTCGCACACCACAACGCAACCGCGCCACAGCCGAGCCGGATGATACTCACCGTGCACGACGAACTGCTGTTCGAGGCGCCGGAGGCCGACGTCCAGGTGGTGTCGGCTTTGGTCCGGGACGTGATGCAGAAAACCTTCCCGTTGAAGGTTCCCCTCCTCGTGGACGTCGGGACGGGGCCGAACTGGAAGGTGGCAAAGTCGTAACAAACTTCGTTAAATTGCCTGTTTTCAGTAGGTTACGGGCTATGAATGCACGTTTTTCAGCTCGCGCCACGCCCGACCGACCTATAATTCCATCTCGTGGTTGAGCCCGTCATCGTTCCGCGCGCCGAGCACACGATCTCGCGCCGTGACATTGACCCGGACGCGCTCAAGGTCCTGTATCGCTTGCAGCAATCCCAGCACACGGCCTACCTCGTCGGAGGGGGTGTGCGGGACCTGTTGCTTGGCCGACGGCCAAAGGACTTCGACATTGGGACCAGCGCTCACCCGTACGAAGTCAAAAAGCTCTTTCGCAACTGCTGGATCATTGGCAGGCGCTTCCGCCTCGCGCACGTCAAGTTCGGACTCAAGACGATAGAAGTCGCCACGTTCCGGAAGAACGTCCCCGATCCTCTGCCGGGCGAGACGCCCGACGCCCCCGAGGTGGAACTGGTCGCGAGTGTGCCCACGCCGCTCAGCACCGATGGGATCATCAAACGCGACAACACTTTCGGCACGCCCGAAGAAGATGCCTTTCGACGCGACTTCACGGTGAACGCGCTTTTTTACGACATCGCTACGTTTTCGATCATTGACTATGTCGGCGGCCTCGGCGATCTGGAGAAACGCGTCATACGCTCGATCGGCGATCCGATGGTCCGCTTTGTCGAGGACCCCGTCCGCATGCTGCGCGCCGGCGTGTTTGCCGCGCGACTTGGCTTCACCATCGACGACATCGTTTTGAAGGCCATCGGCAAGCTGAAGCCGCTGATCGCCACGGCCTCGCCCGCACGACTGCTTGAGGAGTACTACAAGATCCTGCGCTCAGGCTACGCGGAAGCCAGCTTCAGGATGCTGCACGAGATCGGCCTGCTGCAGTTGATGACGCCGGAACTCAAAAAGCCCTCCGATGCCGTCTGGGAGGCGCTCGCGCGTCTCGACGCGTATCGTCGCAGGTTTGACGGCCCGCCGCCGGAGCTCAACAACACGTTGTTGATCGGCACGCTGCTCGCGCCTCTTGGCCTGGCCGGCCGGCGCCAGACCCCAGCCGAAGCGCGTGTGCAGCTCGGCCTGCTGCCGATCGCCCGTCGCGATCTCGACCGCCTCGCCCAGGTGTTGACGATGCTGCCACGGCTGACTGATCCGGAGCTGCCGCAGCGCATCGCGAAAGGCCTGCCCAATCGCCCGGCGTTTGTGGATGCGCTAGCCTGGCTCCAAATCTTCGGCGACGCGCCTGAGGTGGTTGATCAGTGGATGGCCGTTCGTGACGCCATGCCCAAACCCGTGGAGGGTGACGGCACGGTCGCCGACCCGGCCGATCGCAAGCGTCGTCGTCGGCGTGGACGCCGGCGCGGACGTGGCCGAGGGGCGTCTGCGGCCGAGCCCGCAGAATAACGCGGCGCGCGTCAGCCGTTTTTGCGCTCGAACTCGCGCATGAAGTCCACGAGCGCGCTGACGCCATCCTCTGGGAACGCGTTGTAAATCGATGCCCTCATGCCGCCGACACTGCGGTGGCCTTTGAGCCCGTCAAAGCCGGCCAGCGTGGCCTCCTGGGCAAAACGCGCCTCCAGATCCTCACTCGGCAGACGGAACGTGATGTTCATCCGTGACCGCGCGTCGACGTCCGCGTGTGGCGTCCAGAAGGGGGAACGGTCAAGCTCGGCATACAGCGTGTCGGCCTTGCGGACGTTGATGGCCTCAATGGCGGCGAGTCCGCCGAGATTCTTGAGCCACTTCAACACCAGACCAAGGATGTAGATGCCGAATGCCGGCGGCGTGTTGTACAGCGAGCCATTCTCCGCATGCACCTTGTAGTTGAGCATCGTCGGCAACGTGTCTGCCGACCGGGCAAGCAGGTCTTCGCGCACGATCACCACGGTGACGCCTGAAGGGCCGAGATTTTTCTGGGCGCCGGAATAGATGAGACCGTACTTCGCGACATCAATCGGACGCGAAAACATGTCGGATGAGGTATCACACACCAGGGGAGCGCCACCGACGTCTGGCAGGCCATGCCATTCGGTGCCGTGAATGGTGTTGTTGGACGTCATGTGGACATAGGCCGCGTCCTTCGTCAGCTTCAGCTCCGACTGCGCCGGGATTCGTTTGAAGTTGGTGTCCTCGGTTGACGCCGCGAT
>JBKJTD010000218.1:0-7130 GCA_046590915.1 Vicinamibacterales bacterium | reverse complement strand
TGCTCGTGAGCGGCGCTTTGGTTGCCTGTTCGATCATCTCGATCCCGCGTTCTTTTCCGCCGCCGAAGCCGGCGACGTACGCGAGCCAACGCTTCGGCAACGACAACACGGCTACGGCGTATCGATAGGTGCCGACGATGAGGCCGGCCTCGTGGCGGGAGGGGGCTTTGTTGAGCACGTCCTCATGGGCGTCATAGGCGCGTCTGGCAGAACCAAACGCGGACGCGACTTTGCCCTCGACGGTGCCGATGTAGGACGCGAGTAGTCCGTGTGCGACACCAAGGTCGTAGCGCGAGTCGATGTCATTGGGGTCACGACGCAGGCGCGCGTCCGCAAGGGCAATGGCGCGGTTGACGTGGTCCTTGAACACCGATGCGCGCTCGGCCGGTGGCGGCGGCATCTGAATGTTGGATTGGGAGACGCTGCCCAGATAGTGGTCGATCGTGAAGGCACCACGATCAAACAGCAGGTGCATCCAGGCAACCGTGGCCAGCGCCCGATGTGCGGCCGAGCTCTCCGGGTGTGCCGCGACCAGATTTCGCGCCAGCCGCATGGCTTCGTCGTAGTTGAGGTTGTAGGCTGCCGTATAGATCGCGTCTGCGCCAGTTCTCACCGAGGCGTCGCGTTGGGCAGGAGCCGCCGCCGGCCCGGCGGATGCGAGACATAAAATCAGAGCCAGAAGTCCGGCGCGGCAGGTCATTACAGCGAGAACCTCTGACCCAGGCCCGCCGCGTTGGCGCGGTCCACGGCCAGTTGTGCGGCCACGACATCCTCGACCGCCATGCCGAGTGACTTGAACACGGTGATCTCGTCATCGTGGCGGCGGCCCACGCACTGTCCCAGAACCACTTCACCCAGTTCCCCGGCGATGTGTCGGTCGCTGATCGCGCCTTCGCTGATCGGGATGACGATGTCTCCGGCTTCAAGCACTGCGGCCGCGCGGGAGTCGACGATCAGGCGCGCGGCGGTGATGAGGCTGGTGGTCATCTCCCGCTGAGTCGGCCGACACGCGCCGACGGCGCAGATATGTGTGCCCGGTGCGATGTCTTCGAGTGCAATTACCGGCGTCGTCGACGCCGTGGCCAGTACCACCAAGTCGGCCTCACGCACGGCGCTTGATGCGGCGTCGGCACTCCAGACCGGGATGCCGCATCGCGCGGTCATCTCCTTGGCAAACTGCGCGGAGTGCTCCGCATTGGGGCTCCAGACCCGCACGGCCGTGAGCTCACGGACGTGGCGAATAGCCTCAAGGTGACTGCGCGCCTGGACGCCGCTGCCGATAAGCGCAAGCACCTGCGCGTCGGTGCGCGCCATACGATCGACCGCGACCGCTGACACGGCGGCCGTGCGCGCTTCCGTGATGTATCGGCCGTCGAGCACGGCCGTCAAGGCACCGGTTTCCGCGTCCATCAGGATGATCGTGGCCAAGTGGGACGTCAGGCCCCGGGCGTGGTTGCCGGCATACACCGTGACCAGCTTGGCGCCCATCGTCCCCTGCCCGGCTTCATCCACGCTGGCGGCGGGCATCACGCCGAAGTAGTTGTGCGACGGGCCGACGTCGAGCACGGTTCGAACCGGCTGCACCACGCGGGCGGCCGAGTAGTCCGCCAGCGCGTCGGCCATGGCCTCGATCAAATCGGGCATGGTGAGCACCCGCTGGATGTCGCGTTCCGTTAACAATAGAGGCATGACGTCACACATCTTACGCACGATTGATGCGCACACGGGTGGCGAACCGCTGCGGCTCATCGTGGACGGCTGGCCGGCGCCTGAAGGCGCCACCATGCTGGAGCGCCGGGCCTTTGCCCGTGCAGACCAGGACCACCTCCGGCGAATCCTCATGTTTGAACCCCGCGGGCACGCCGACATGTACGGCGCCCTGCTGACGCTGCCCGAGCGGCCCGACTCCGATGTGGGCGTCCTCTTCATGCACAACGAGGGCTACAGCACGATGTGTGGCCACGGCATCATTGCGGTGACTACGATCGCGTTCGAACGTGAACTGGTGACCCACGCCGATGGTCGGACGACGCTTGTTTTTGATGCGCCTGCGGGGCAGATTCGTGCGAGGGCGATTGTGGATGAGCAGGGGGGCCGGCGCCGTGTGCGCGAGGTCTCGTTCATCAATGTCCCGTCGTTTGTGTATGCCGCTGGATTGCCCGTGCAGGTGGGCGGACGTGAACTGAGGGTCGACGTGGCGTTTGGCGGGGCTTTCTACGCGGTGCTGGACGCGGAGTCGGCCGGCCTGGCCGTGGTGCCGGGCCGTTTGCAGGATCTCAAGACGCTCGGGATGTTGATCGCGCGCGAGGTTGAACGGCTCATCCCGGTCGTACATCCGCTTGAGCCAGGTCTGACCGGCATCTACGGCACGATTTTCACCGGCCCGCCGTCATCCGATGCGGCGCACCTGCGCAACGTCACAATTTTTGCCGATCACGAGGTGGACAGGTCACCGTGCGGCACCGGGACGTGCGCGGTGCTCGCGGTGCTTGATGCGATGGGGCTGGTCGATGACGCCACGCCGTTCGTGCACGAGAGCATCATCGGCACGACGTTCCGGGCACGTGTCGAGTCGCGAACCACGGTGGGTGACCTTCCCGCCATTGTGCCCGAGCTGACTGGCGCGGCGTCGATCACCGGCGACCACACGTTCGTGGTCGCAGCAGATGATCCCCTGGCCGAGGGGTTCCGGCTGTGAAAAGCTCTACCTCAGCTTGTCGAGCGCAATCCGCTCGACAATCGCGCGCATGGGCGCCGCGTCGGCGAGGTTCTTGCCGCCGACGTGGATGATGTAGCGCTTCTTGACCAGGACCGTCAGTTCGCCGATCCGGTGGTCGGTGTTCCAGGATTCGACCGCCGGGGCGCCGGCGACTGTCGTGCCTTTCAAATACCCGGTCGCCATGTCCCGGTTGAATTGCGAACCGGCCATCGTCGCCAACGAGTCAATCATCGACGACTTGCCGGCGGTGTCGCTGATTTCGAGATCGAGCTCCCCGCCATCTGCACGCGTGTAACTGACCGTCAGCACGCTCGCGACGTCCGGCACGTCGATGGTCTGGGTATTGATGGCGCCTCGCTCCCATCCGTCCATCGTCGGCGCCATCGCCCGCAACTCGTCGCCACTCATCAGCGCGTCAGGATCCAGCGCGCTGGTGCACGCAGCACCCAGCACCGCGCAGAGCACCCCGAGCACCCCTTTGAGCACCCATTGAGCACTACTTCGCAAGATACGTCTTCCGCGCCCGCGCAGTGAGCCCAGGTTTCGTCACTTTGATCTCGAGCTTGTGTTCCTTGCCGTCGAGATTTGTAGGAGTGAAGCCAAGCAGGTACTGGCTGTGCAGCTCCTGCACGACGCGCGAGAACGTGGAGTTGAGTTCTGCGGTCTTCTTGAGTTCAAAGAAGGCGCCGCCCGTTTCTGTCGCCATCTTTCGAAACGATCCGCCAGGACGGGTGACGGTCCATTGTTCCCCGTTGTGGAATCTGGATTCGATTCCGATCGCGTAGATCATCACGTCTTCGGCTTGTGCCCGGTCGAGCACCTCTCCACCGCTGCGCTCCGAGCCAAAATCGGCACCGTCGGTCAGCGCAACAATCACGCGTCGGCCGGTCGCATCCTTGAGGTGGTCCAACGCCCCGTCAAAGGCGTCCCACAGGCGCGTCTCGTTGCCAAACTGCATGTTGTTGCGGATGTAACTCGACAGCACATCGCGGTCACTGGTCAAGCCGGGGCTGAACCGCACCTTGGAGTTGAAGAAGCCGACGGCTGCCGCGTCCTCCGGCAACATGCGAATGACGAACTGTGCCGCTGCCTCCTGAACAAACTCGATGTTCAGCGTCATGCTGGCGCTGCTGTCGAGTGCCAGCACCGCGGAGAACGGGACGATTTCGTTCTCGAAGATCGACACGACCTGCTTTTTTCCGTTGTCGTGAATCTCAAAGTCCGACTTCGTCAGGTCCGGCACAAGGCGGCCTTCACTGTCGGTCACCGTCGCATACACCGGGACCGTGCGGGTGCCGGCGCGAAAAGTGGCCTGCTGCGCGGCGCCAGAGGTTGACAACGCAAACGCGGCCAGCAGGAGCGTCGCCAGAAGAGGGCGCAGTGGGGGCATATCGTTATCCTAAGCAAAAACGGGACCCCTCGGCGGCTTAAGATTCCCGGGCATGGCAGCGCTCGTGGTTTTTGATTTGGACGGCACGCTGGTGGACTCCCGACAGGACCTGGCGGCGAGCACCAATGACGTCCTGGCAGGACTGGGTGCCGGCCCCCTTCCCGTGGATGCGGTGGAGCAGATGGTGGGCGATGGCGCACGTACGCTGGTGCATCGTGCGCTCGTCCATGCCGGGTGTGACGCCGATCTCGACGTGGCCCTTGCCGACTTTCACAAGTGTTACGCCCGCAGACTGCTTGAAACCACTCGGCCGTACGAAGGCATTGCCGACCTCCTGCGGTCGCTGCGCGGAACCCGGATGGCGGTTCTGACCAACAAGCCGCTGGCACCCACGCGCAGACTGATTGACCACTTCGGCTGGTCCGGCATTTTCGATTACGTCGTCGGCGGAGACGGACCGTTTGCGCGAAAACCGGATCCCGCCGGGCTGCGCCACGTGATGACGTCCTGCGGAGCCGATCCGCACGAGACCATGATGGTTGGTGACTCGATGGTGGACGTCGACGTGGCGCGCCGAGCCGGTACACACATCTGCGTCGCAGCGTACGGGTTCGGGGCCTCGCGAGGCGACCTCACACTTCGCGGCGATGAACTCATTGCGCATACTGCGAGCGATATTCAGACTCTGTGGTCCACGGTCCGACAAGGTCCAAGGTCCAGGGTTCCTGGGGGGCGATGACTTCCAACGCCCGCCGACTTCCTACCGCAGGTCGTGGCAGTTCAGCCGCGTCACGATGGTAAGATCGACCTCATCATGGTGCGACTGAGATTCCTCACGGTGGCGGCCGTTGTTGCGGTCGGCCTGCTGGCAGCTCCACTTCTGGCGCAGGCGCCTCAGGCCGGAGCCAAGCCAGCGGTCAGCAAGTCCGGTTACATGTTTCTGGACTTCTGGTTCCTGGCCGGTTTTGATTACAACCCGACCGACCCATTTGACCCGTCGCCCAAGCAGGTGAAGGGTACGATTCCCGCGAACATCCTCTCGCTGCAGGGCAAGAAGGTGGAAATCTACGGCAACATCCTGCCGCTTGATTACGACAGCTCCGGCACGTCGACCTTCATCCTCAACGCCAGCGTGGACGCCTGCGGTTTCGGCGGCGTCCCGCGCATCAACGAGTGGATTTACGTGACGATGAAGCCGGGGCAGAAGGCGCGGACGTACGGCGCCGGTTACGAAATTCTCGTGCGCGGCACCTTCAGCATTGCTGAAGAAATCGAAAAGGGTCGCGTCGTCGGACTCTATTCGATCGTCGCGGACACCGTTCAGTAACCGGGCCGTCACCGTGTTACTCGACGTTACCGACCTGCAGAAAAGTTTCTCGGCGCCCGATGGCGAGCGGACGCTCATCGTCGATGTGCCACGCTTCTCGCTCGAGCCGGGGGAACAGGTCGCGGTGCGCGGCGCCAGCGGCTCCGGCAAAACCACCTTCCTGAATTTGATTGCCGGCATCCTGCAGGCTGACACAGGCAAAATCCTGCTTGACGGCAACGACATGACGACGATGTCCGAGAGTGGCCGCGATCGCGTGCGCGCCAGGACGGTCGGTTATGTGTTTCAGAACTTCAACCTGCTGCAGGGCTACACCGCGCATGAGAACGTCATGCTCGGGATGTTGTTTGGCGTGGGTGTGGACGCGACACACGCGCGTGGGCTGCTTGAGCGTGTGGGCCTGTCACATCGGATGGACTACCGCCCGGGACAGTTGTCGATCGGGCAGCAGCAGCGAGTGGCCGTCGCGCGCGCACTCGCGAATCATCCAAAACTCGTACTCGCCGACGAACCGACGGGCAACCTGGATCAGCGGCACGCCGGCGAAGCGCTGGCGCTCATCCGTGAAGTCTGTCGTGAAAACGGCGCGGCACTCCTCATCGTCAGCCACGACCCGGCCATCCTCGGCGCGTTTGATCGCAGCGAGGATCTGGCGGATCTGAATCGCGCGGCCGCCGCGCACGCCGTGCCGGTACCTGGAGCAGCGCGATGAACCTGATGTCATTGGTGCGTCGCAGCCTCCGCCAGCACGCACTCTCATCCTTCGTGACGATTGTGTCGGTCGGCCTCGCCGCCGGACTCACAATGTCCGTGTTTGCCATCAACGCCCAGACCTACGACGCGTTCACCGGCGGCAAGGTGGGATTTGACGCGGTTCTTGGTGCGCGCGGCAGCCAACTGCAGCTCGTGCTCAACACGGTGTTCCACCTTGAGACATCGCCCGGCAACATTCCCTGGACGCTCTACAAGGAAGTTGCGGAAGACTCGCGTGTGACGCTCGCCATCCCATACGCGGTCGGCGACAACTACCAGGGTTATCGCATCGTCGGCACCACCGCGCAGATGTTCACGGACTTCACCTATCGCGAGGGACAGGGGTTTGTGCTGAAGTCTGGCGGTCGGGTGTTTGACGAGTCCAAGAAGGAAGCGATCGTCGGCAATTACGTCGCCGAGAAGCTCGGCCTCGCTGTGGGCTCCACGTTCACGCCGTACCACGGCCTCCAGTTTGAAGAGCGGCAGAAACATCGCGATGAGTACACCGTGGTGGCGGTCATGGAACCGACCAACGGACCATCGGATCGCGTGTTGTGGATCCCCATCGAGGGCATCTATCGCATGAACGGCCACATTCTGCGCGGCTCCGGTGCCGTGTATCGTCCGACAGACGATGCGCCAGTGCCGGAAGAACATCGCGAAGTCAGCGCGGTGATGCTGAAGCTTCGCAATCCGCAGGCGGGCTTCCTTCTTGGCAACACCATCAACAACCAGGGCAAGGTCGCGACGCTGGCGTGGCCGATCGCGCGCGTGATGTCGGAGCTCTTCGACCGCATCGGGTGGGTGAGCCGCATTCTGACGATGGTGGCGTATCTGATCGTGGTGGTCGCGGCCGGGTCGATTCTCGCGAGCATTTACAACACGATGAACGAGCGTCGCCGTGAGTTCGCGATTCTGCGCGCGCTTGGTGCCCGAAGGGG
>JBKJTD010000188.1:0-2929 GCA_046590915.1 Vicinamibacterales bacterium | reverse complement strand
TTGGGTCGCGGTTTTTTGTGGTGCTGAATATGGGATTCGGCCCAGCGCGGCTCGTTTCGCGACAGGAAACGTTCGCGGCCTATGACGCGCACCCGTCAGTTCGAAGACGCGCGGACGGTTACGATCACCGTGCGGTAGTTCAGAGGGCGAAGTGCCGAGTGCGGGGTGTGCAGTGCGCCACCCCGCACTCGGCACTCACGGCGCAGGGCGCGCCATGTTGCGAAGCAACAACACGTCAGTTTGGAGCGGCTCTCGCAACAAGGTCTCTGCCAATTGGCCGATGGGAAGTGGGATGGCCCCATTGCCGAACCGGAGCAGGTCGTGCGCCTCGATGAACTGATTGAAGTGCGTTCGCGCGGCGTCAAAAAATGCGTCCACTCCACCATGTTGTGCGAGGAGTCCCGGTTCAAACTCCGCCCACAACGGCACGCCGCGTGACCACAGGTCGGCGCCCGAATCGATCACGGCCGTTTCGCACCCCTGGACATCGGCCCACACGAGTGCCACCTGGGACGCAGCGACGCCTGCCGCGATCAGTGCATCGCCCAATGGCATGCCGACGACCGTCTCCATCGGGTCACTTCCCGACGAGGGCGAGCCCGACCCGTTGACCGACCGTACCATGGCGGCGCCAATGTCCTGGCTGCTTTCCATGACAACGCGGCGCGCCGACGGGACGATGGCCGCGTTCACCATCTCGAAGGCCGCCAGCATGCCATTCAGTTCAACGTTCTGTCGAAGCAGGGTAAACGTGGCAGGCACGGGTTCGATCGCGAGCGCTCGACAGCCATACGCCCGGACGATCGGGATGCTTGTGCTGCCGATGTTCGCGCCAACGTCCACGAACACGTCGGCGGGACCCAGCGCCCGTCCATGCGCCCGCAGCCAGGCCACCAGCATCTCGATCTTTTGTTGCTCGAATCCACCGTCCACAAAGAGGCCGAACCCGATATGGGGATCCCCCGCCGGCACCCGCCAGATGAGGCCGTTCCGCGTGAACGTCACCGAGGTCACGCCTGTGGCCGCCATGGCGCGCCACGCGAGGAGGCGGCGCCGACGAGGGGACAGCCAAGACAGGCCGCGCAGCAACCACTCACGCCGGAGCGTGCGCAGCGAGGATGAAGGGCGGGACCACGTCATGCGTCCGGTACAATACCAAGGCTCATGACCCCTACCACCATTGTGGTTATCACCACGATTCACCCGCCGACCACGGCGGTAAAGGCGTTCTCCGGGATGCCGACTGCCCGTGTCGTGGTCGTCGGCGATCGCAAGACCCCGGCAGACTGGAGCTCTCCGCCGGCGATTTACCTCGGACCAGACGCGAATGTCGGGCCACTGGCCGCCGCGCTGCCTTGGAATCACTACAGTCGAAAGATGCTCGGCTACCTCCACGCCATTCGACTGGGCGCAGACGTCATCTATGACACCGACGATGACAATGTGCCGAAGACTACGTGGGCGGTGCCATCGTTTGATGGCGTCTACGATTGCACGCCAAGCGATCTCGGTTGTGTGAATCTGTATGCGTCGTTCACCGACCAACGCATCTGGCCGCGTGGGTTTCCCTTGTCGCTGATTCGTGATGGCGCTGGCGCAATACCCGAGGCTGCCTTGACGCCGCAGCCCGTGCGCGTCGGCGTGTGGCAGGCCCTGGCCGACGGCGAGCCGGATGTGGACGCGCTGTATCGACTGGTGGATGGCCGCCCGTGTCACTTCCGGTCGCGCGCGCCCATCGTGCTCGGCACAGGCTCGCTCTGTCCGTTCAACACGCAGTCCACGGCCGTGCGACGGGAGCTGTTTCCGTTGTTGTATCTGCCGTCGACCGTGACGTTCCGTTTCACCGACATCCTTCGCGGCCTGGTCGCGCAGCCCATCATGTGGGCGGCGGATTACAGACTCGGTTTCACGGAGGCGACCGTGGTCCAGGATCGGAATCCCCACAATCTGCTCTCGGATTTTGCCGACGAGGTGCCGATGTATCTGCGGGGCGCGGACGTGCCGGATCTGGTCAGCCGCGCGATCGACACCAGGGCGTCCGTCGCTGAAAATCTGACGCGCGCGTATGCCACCCTGCTCGAGGCCGGTATCGTGGAGGCGGCTGAGGTGCCGCGCCTGCACGCCTGGCTCGACGAGCTCTCCCTCGCTTCGTCGCCGCGATGATCAGGGGACTCCTGGGCGGCCTGAAGCGGCGGTTCTGGGGGCCACGCTTCCGGGAGGCTGGTATGCGCAGACGTGTCTACCAGCTTCCCGACGAGGGCGAGGTGCAGTTTGCCGAGTGGCTGCACTTGGTGTCGGACGTTCCGGTCATCACCCAGGAGAAGGTCAACTTCTACAAGCAGTTCATCCACACGGGCGATCTGGTGCTCGACATCGGGGCCCGTGAAGGCGACACCTCAGTGCCGATGGCCCTGGCCGCTGGTCCGCAGGGCACCGTGCTGGCCATCGACCCCAATCCCCATGTGTTCAAGGTGCTGGCGGAAAATGCGCGCCTGAACCGCGACAAAACCCACATCGTCGCGCTCAATTTTGCGGCGGCGGCCCACGACGGGGAGTACACGTTCGGATCGGGTGACCCTTGCTTCATCAATGGCGGCATCGTTGGTTTTTCGAGCAACAAGGCGTGCCACAGCCACTATCGGTTCACGGTGCCGGGGCGGGACCTGGCGAAGTATCTTTCTGAGCATCATGCGCCTGCGCTCACCCGGCTCTCGTTCATCAAGGTTGACGTGGAAGGGTATGACAAGGAAATTCTGAAGAATCTAGCCGACATCATCGGCCGGTATCGTCCGACTGTTGTGGCGGAGTGTTTCTCAGAGTTGAACGACCAGGAGCGGGGCGAATTGTTCGACGCACTGGCGGTACATCACTACCGGGTGTTCAGTTTGGCTGAGCATGGTCCGTGGACCGGCAGGCCTGGGGACCCAGG
>JBKJTD010000084.1:0-3268 GCA_046590915.1 Vicinamibacterales bacterium | reverse complement strand
TCTACAACTGCAATCCGTTGATGACGATGCCGGAGCAGAATCGCGTGAAGCGGGGGCTCGAACGCGAGGACCTGTTTACGGTGGTGTTTGAACAGACCATGACCGACACGGCGAAATATGCCGATGTGGTGCTGCCCGCGACCACCTTCCTGGAACACTACGATGTGGCGCGGGGGTACGGCGCGTATCAAATGCAGGTGGTGCGTCCGGTGATCGAACCGGTCGGGGATGCACGGCCGAATCATGAGGTCTTCCGTGAACTGGCCGTCCGGCTCGGATTGGTCGAGCGCGATCCCGACGATCTGGGCGAGGCAGAAGCGTTGATCCAGGTGACGGCCGCGTTGCCCGACGGGATTCGCGAAGCGCTGCAGGCGGGAGAAGTGGCGACCGGCCCGGCCAACGGGGCCCCGGTGCAGTTTGTGGACGTCTTCCCGAAAACCCCCGACAACAAGATTCACCTGATGCCGGCGGGCCTTGAGTCGACACACGGGCTCTACACCTTCCAGCCGGACCCTGGCACCGCGCGGTACCCACTCGCGCTCATCTCCCCGGCAAGTGAACACACCATCTCGTCCACACTTGGCGAGTTTCGCCCCGGCATTGCGAAACTCAAGATGCATCCCGATGATGCGCGCCCCCGATCGATCGAAGAGGGTGACGCCGTGCGCATCTTCAACGATCTGGGCGAGGTGTGGTGTCTGGTGGACGTCACTCCTGAAGTACGAGCAGGGGTCGTGTCCCTGCCGAAGGGACTGTGGGCGCGCAGCACCGAGAACGGCGCGACGTCAAACGCGCTGTGTCCCGATGCGCTGACGGATCTGGGGGGCGGCGCGTGTTTCAACGACGCCCGTGTCGATGTAGCATTACGAGCGAAACACTGACATTTCCAGGAGACCTCCTTATGCGACCGTTGCTGAGTCTGACCGCCGTGTTGTCGCTCTCCGCTGGAACGGCAGTGGTGGCCGACAACTGGCCTCACTGGCGCGGCCCTGCGCATAACGGTGTGAGTACCGAGACTGGGTTGCCCGTCTCGTGGAGCGCGACGTGCGCGAGTGATGCCCAGACGCAAGGTGCCGCATTGGTGCAACAGCGCGACACCCCGGATGGCTCGGTCGTCGCGCAGCAACCACCACAGGGGCGCGGTCGTGGCGGTGCTCCGCAGGGTGGCCGCGAAGGTCGTCCCATGACACCGCTTGCGTGTACAGACTTCAAGACGGAAAACGTCGCGTGGAAGCTCGCGTTGCCGGCCTTCAGCGGCTCGACGCCGATTATCTGGGGCAACACGATTTTTCTCAATGTCGCGACCGAAGCCAACACCGGCGCCATTCAACTGTGGGCGATCGATCGCACCAAACAGACTGTCTCGTGGAAACGTCCGATCGCGGCGTCCAACCACATGGAGCGCAAACAGAACATGTCGTCGCCGTCGCCGGTGACCGACGGACGCCACGTGTGGGTCATGACTGGTGTCGGTACACTCAGCGCCTTCGACTTCTCGGGCACACAGGTCTGGACCCGCAACATCCAGGACGACTACGGCCGCTTCGGTCTCAACTGGGGCTACGCATCGTCTCCCCTGCTCAAGCACAACGCGCTGTTCGTGCAGGTGCTGCACGGCATGAAAACCGACGACCCGTCGTACCTCCTCAAAATTGACGCGGCGACAGGCAAGACAATCTGGAAGGTCGATCGTCTGACCGAGGCACTCTCAGAGTCGCCCGATTCCTACACCACGCCGTTCTGGAGCGAGATCGGTGGCCGCGCGGAGCTGATCATCACCGGCGGTGACGTGATCTCGGGGCACGACCCCAACACGGGCGCCGAGTACTGGCGCGCCGACGTGCTCAACCCTCAGCGCGGTCGCAACTACCGCATCGTCGCCTCACCGACGGTGGTGGGCGATTTGATCATTGCCCCGACGCGGGTCAATCCCATGGTGGCGATCAGGCCAGGGGGGAAAGGTGATGTCGCGGCGACACACGTCGCGTGGACATTTGCGCAGGGCCCCGACGTGCCGACGCCGGTCAGTGACGGAAAACTGATCTACATCGTGCGTGACAATGGTGCGGCCTTTGCGCTCGACGCCAAGAGCGGTGCCGTCGTCTACGGCCCCGAGCGTCTGCCGAACGGCACCTACAGCTCATCGCCGATCCTTGCCGATGGCAAGATCTACGTCACTACGGAAGAGGAAGGCATCACGAGCGTGTATCGCGCAGGTCCGACGTTTGAACTGCTCGCGTCCAACACACTCGCAGAAGACTGCTCGCCCTATTGCCTGAGCACCGTGGCGATCTCCGAAGGCCAGATCTTCATGCGCACCGCGTCGTACCTGTGGGCGATCGGCGACAGAAGGAGATAGATCAGTGCAATTAACAAGGGGCCCCGAGATACCGAGTTCTTCTTTTCTTGCCTCTTGCCACGGCAGACACGCGGCCATCCTGCAGTAAGATGCGGGAGCACCATGCCTGCTGAAGTTCCGGCCCGTACCGTCCTCTGCATCAAATTGCATCGCGAACTCCCCGCGCTCCCGTCCCCGCCCTGGCCCGGTGCGCTCGGCCAGCGCATCTACGAACAGGTCTCGCAGGAAGCCTGGACGATGTGGGAAGAGCAGATGAAGATGCTTCTCAACGAGTATCGCCTGTTGCCCTTTCAGAAGGAAGCGCAGCAGCTCATCGCCAAACACATGGAAGAGTATTTTTTCGGTCAAGGGTCGGCGCTTCCGCCCGGCTTCGTCCCAGAAAAATAGGAGATAGCAGTGTCAGCACCGACCCCAGCGCACGCATCAACTGATCGTTCTTTCTTCGGGCACCCCAGGGGATTGTCCACCCTGTTCTTTACGGAGATGTGGGAGCGATTCTCCTATTACGGTATCCGGCCGCTGCTGGTCCTCTTCATGACCGCCGCGATGCTCGACGGCGGGTTTGGGTACGATCGCGCCACCGCCTCTTCCATCGTCGGTATCTATGCGGCGTGCGTGTATCTCGCGTCGCTGCCCGGCGGATGGATCGCCGACCGGTGGCTCGGACTGCAACGCTCGATCTTCTGGGGCGGCGTCCTGATTACCGCCGGACACCTCGCGATCGGCCTCTCGGCGATCTTTGCGCAGGGCGCGTTCTTCCTCGGGCTCATCCTGATTGTGGCCGGCACGGGCCTGCTCAAGCCGAACGTGTCCGCGATTGTCGGCGAACTCTATCCGGAAGGTGGCGCGCGGCGTGATGCCGGCTTCTCCATCTTCTACATGGGCATCAACACGGGTGCGTTCATCGCG
>JBKJTD010000211.1:0-7949 GCA_046590915.1 Vicinamibacterales bacterium | reverse complement strand
GCGCCTGCACCGTGGTGGGTATTGGTGGTCGGGCTGGTGATCGGTGCCGCCGTACCTGCCTGGCGGCGCGTGCCTCTGACCGCACTACCGGCCTTGCTCGCGACTGTGCCGTGGTGGCCGGTGCCATTGCCGGCAGCGGCGCTGGTATGGACCGGTCCGCTCGCGTGGTTGCCGGTGATCGCAGCCGGTGCGGCGGCGTGTGGCACTCCGCTGCTGCGAACGCTGGCGCGAGTGGCACGAGCGCATGAGCCGACGCGCGCAATGGGTCTCGCGGCGCTCCTCACGCTGCTGATGGGCGGCGGCACACTGTGGTCGCTCAGTCCCCGGTTGCCTGGCGGTGATGAACCCCACTACCTCGTCATCACGCAGAGCCTCTGGCTCGATGGGGATTTGCGCATCGAGAACAATCACACGCGGCGTGACTACGCGGAATATTTCTCCGGCACGCTGAATCCGGATTTCATCAACCGAGGAACGAACGGCGAGATCTATTCGATCCACGCACCTGGCGTGTCTGCGCTGGTGCTGCCGGGCCTCGCCCTGTTCGGGCTGCGTGGTGCACAGTTCACGATCCTGCTGTGCCTGATGGTGACGAGTGTGTTGGTGTGGCGGTCCTCCTGGGTCGCGACGGGCGAGACCACCGCCGCATGGTTTGCGTGGGCCGGGGTGATGGGGGCGGCCACCACGGTGTTGCTGGGGGTGATGGTCTTCCCCGACAGCCCCGCTGCGCTTGGTGTCGCCGCCGGTGTCTGGCTCCTGATCGCCTTGGCGGCACGAACGGCGCCTGTACGTCCGCTTCACGTGATCGCGGTGTCCACCTCTCTGGCCGCATTGCCGTGGCTGCACACACGGTTTGCGATTCTCTCCGCTGGCCTTGGGCTCGCCATCGTCGTGGCGATATGGTGCGACAGCGCAGAAAAGGCGCGCCTGCGGGTGCGACGTGTCCTGATATTCCTGAGTGTGCCGGCTGCGAGTGCTGGCGTGTGGTTCCTGTCGTTCTGGCTCCTCTACGGCACGCTGGACCCACGCGCGCCGTATCGCGGAGCCGAGTCGATTCGTGAATGGATCTGGGGTGCGGTCGCCGCACTGTTTGCTGACCAGCAGTTTGGATTGTTTGTGTTCGCCCCCGTGCTGGTGGCCGGCCTGCTCGGTGTGGGCCGCGCGGCGGCGCGTCCGGTGCGACTTGTGAGCATTGCCGTAGTGGTGCTGCTGGCTGGCTACACGCTGGCCGTGGCGAGTTATCACATGTGGTGGGCCGGACGTCCAGGTCTGCCGGCGCGATTCCTGACGGCGGCCTTGCCGCTGATGGCGGTGCCACTGGCGATCGCGTGGGCACGCGCGACCCGGGGCGGGCGGGCCATCCTGCTCGCACTCCTCGGTGTGTCGTGGCTGATCACCGGCGTGGTGGTCACACACGACCACGGCCTGTTTGCATTTAATGATCGCGATGGGCAAGCCGCGTGGCTTGAGTGGCTCTCGCCGGTCGCCAACCTGCCGCGTGCGTGGCCGAGTTTTTTCTGGCGGACAGAAGGCGCCTTTCTCACGCACGTCGCAGCCTGGGGTGCGGTGTGGGTGATCGGGTGGCTGCTTCTTCGCTTGTATCTGCGCTGGGGCAAAAAAAAGACACCCGCCGTCTTTCATGCGTCCCAGGTCGCTGTTGCGATGTGGATGTTGTGCAGTCTGATGGTTGTGGCCGAAGTGGGCTGGCGGCTCAACGGCGTGACGGGTCTTGATCCGGCTCGCTCACAACTTGCCGTGCATGCAGCGCAGCGCACCTGGCGTGTAGGTGCTGCAACCGGCCTCACGATTCGATCTGATGAAGGGCGACTGTTTGGACGGCCAGTCCATGAACTCCTGGCCCTTGGATCGGTGCCCGCGGGTGACTATGTGATTCAGGTGGATGGGGCGTCGTCTCGCAACGCCACGCTGACCGCGCGTATCGGTCGCTCCCGAACGCCGCTCGTGACTTGGGTGGTCCCTGCGCGTGCCAGGCCGGAGCTCCCGCTGTCGCTTCCCGCCGGTGCATCATTCCTGAGCATCGAAGCCGATATGCCAGACGCGGATGGGGGACTCGCTGTGGCGCTGCGCCCAAATGGCGCCGCACACAGATCCGACGCGCTGGCTCGTGACTTTGCCGTAGTCGGCGAGACCACCGTGTATTTTCTCGACGATGCGGTTTTCGTTGAGCCGTCTGGATTCTGGGTGAGAGGCGGCCGTGAGGCACGCGTGGTGTGGAGCGCTGGTCCTGCCGCTGCCGGTCGTACGCGCGAGGTGCGTCTCCGCAATGGAGGCGCCGCCAACGACGTGATCGTCACCGTTGGTGGGTGGAGCGAAGTACTCAGGCTCGATGCCTGGCAGGAACACCTCGTCACGTTGCCGGCTGCCGACGCGGCCGGCACATGGGGAGTGGCCATCCGATCGTCAGCGGGATTCCGGCCATCCGCCACCGGCGGGGGCGCTGACGATCGGTACCTCGGCGTCTGGGTGGGATTCTGACCGTGGTCCCAAATGTATCCACATCTGTGGTATATTTGTAACTACATTAGGGTAAATCATGAGTCAAATAGGCGTGCGGGCTCTGAAGGCCCAGTTGAGTGAACACCTGCGTCGAGCGCAGGCCGGGGAGCGTATCCTCGTGACGGACCGCGGCACCGTGATCGCGACCATCGGACCCGCGGAAACGCGCAAGACCGTCGAATGGGCTCTGAAGATGATCGCTGAAGGCAAGGCCCGCTGGAATGGGGGCAAGCCGCTTGGGATGAACCCTCGCATTCCCAATCGGGGCGGAACGCTGGCGTCGGAAATGGTGATCGAGGATCGCCGTTGACCGTCTATCTCGATACGAGCGTTCTGATAAAGCTGTACGTGGAGGAACCGGATTCCGAGGCTGTCGCCGCGCGCGTGCGCCTCGCGGATCTCGTGGCGACCGCGTCGCTGACCTACGCCGAGATGTGCGCGACATTCGCGCGCCGCAAGCGCGAGGGGCACCTGACCTCCGCCGAGCATCGCAGGTTGCGGCGCCAATTCGATGCCGACTGGACATCGTTCATGATCATTGATGCGGGCGACACGGTGGTTCGTGCCGCCGGGACGCTCACCGATTCACACATCCTGCGCGGCGCTGATGCAATCCAGCTGGCGTCGTTCGAATATCTCCTCGCCGGTGCGGACGATGACGGCATCGAATTTTTGTGCGCGGATGACCGGCTCAGCGACGCAGCGCGCAATCTCGGGTAATTAAAACCGGAGCGCGCCGCCGAACCAGAAGCCCTGGAACTTGATGTCGCCCTGGTCGCCTTCAACGCGCAGGAAGGTGTTCATGCGACGCCATCCGCCTTGCACACCAAGGTTGTGCACGACGTTGAAGGTGGCATACACGTCGATGTCCGCGTAGTTGGCTTCGTAATCCTCGTCAATGTCCGGAAGGCGGAAGCCGCTGATTTCACCGGTGATCGACAGGTTGCGCAACGGATACAGTCGCACGACCGCACCCACCGCAGGCAACGGCGCCTTGGCGCGCGTAAATTCGTTGTTGACCGGCGACTGTAACGTCGCGTTCATCTCCGTATACCGCCCCTCAAGCAGGATGCCGAAGTATCCGCGATCGCGGTAGATGATGTCGTATTCGTAGCCGAATCGCCACACCTTCCAGTCAAACGTCGAGGTCACCGGCATGTTGGTCGGATACAGAATGCCGTTGAAGATGATGTTGCGAGAGATCACCGATTCTCCGGTGTAGCTGACCGGCGTGTACTGCACGCGCAGCTTGTGTTTTTTTGCGGGACGAAGCACCACGCGCAAGTCAGGGAACCGAGTGTTCTTGAATCCCAGGTCATTGACGAAGTCAATCGTGGTGCCCTGCGCCTCGATCTTGTCATTGGTGACTGCGATCGAGCCGAACACGGTCGGCGACCACACACCGCCGCTCACTTCAATGCGATACACCTCGCCAATGGCTCGGGTGGACGTGGACGGCGCCGCGACTTGTGCGGACGCGAGCGACGGAACGAGCGTCGCGATAATCATCGACGCCAGGGACACACAAATAGAACCGACTCGCATTGTTATACTGCCTCCATGGTGCGGGCGCTCCAGCGGCTTCGGCCTTACCTGACGAGCGCCCGGCGGGCGGTGCTCACCGGTCTGCTCTGGATGGTGCTGGCCACCAGCCTCTCGCTCATCGCACCCCTTGTGCTCAAGTTTGTCATCGATGACCTGACTGCCGGCGCCACACGGGGGGAACTGGCCGGTGCGGCAGCCATCCTGCTCGGACTGGCCATCGCGGACGGCGCCTGCCGCTACTGGATGCGCCAACACCTTATCGGTGCGTCCCGGGAAATCGAATATGCCCTGCGGAACGATTTTTTTGCGCACCTGCAGCGGCTGCCGTTGTCCTATTACCAAGCCAACCGCACCGGGGACCTGATGTCCCGCGCGAGCAGCGATTTGGGGGCGGTCCGCATGATGGTCGGACCGGCCATCATGTACTTTGGCAGCACCGCGCTGGGCTTTGTCATCGCCATCGCCCTGATGCTCACCATCGACCCGTGGCTGACCCTGCTCGCGTTGATTCCCCTGCCTCTGGTCAGCATTGCCACACACGTTTTCGGCAAGGCCATCCATGAGCGCTTTGATCGGATTCAGGCACAACTCTCAGAGCTCAGTGCCGTGGTCCAGGAGTCACTGGCCGCCGTCCGCGTCGTGCGCGCGTACCGCCAGGAGCCGTACGAACTGGCGCGGTTCGGCGCGGCGAACGACGAATATGTCCATCGCAACCGCGGCCTTATCCGGCTGCAGGCGGCGTTTTACCCCAGCCTCAGTTTCTTTTTCGGGCTGAGCGGACTGGTGGTGCTGTGGGCAGGCGGCCGACGTGTCATCGAAGGACAAATTTCGCTCGGAGACTTTGTCGCCTTCAGCCGCTACCTCGTCCTCCTGAGCTGGCCGCTCATCGCCTTCGGCTGGGTCATCAACCTCGTGCAGCGTGGTGTCGCGTCGTGGAAACGGCTGCTCGAAGTGATGGATACAGTGCCCGCCATCACCGATGCCGACGCGGATCCACATGCGCTGCCCGGAGCGATGACGGGCCACCTCGAGGTCCGCAACCTCTCCTTCACCTACCCCGGCACCACCCAGCCCGTGTTGACCGACATTTCGTTCAGCGCCCGGCCTGGACAGACCGTGGCAATTGTCGGCGCCACGGGGTCAGGCAAATCGACGGTGCTGCAACTGATTCCGCGGCTGCACGATCCGCCACCGGGCACCGTGTTTGTCGACGGCGTGGACGTGCGCACCATTCCGCTCGCTCGACTTCGCCGTTCAATCGGCGTCGTTCCGCAGGAGCCATTCCTGTTCTCGGCGACCGTCGCGCACAACATCGCATTCGGACTTGAGGTGGAGGCGTCGGCGGAGGCGGTCGCGACGGCGGCATCCACCGCGGGACTCGAATCGGATGTCGCTGGGTTCGGGCAGGGATTCAACACCATGATCGGCGAGCGCGGCATCACGCTGTCGGGCGGACAGAAGCAGCGCGCCGCCATCGCCCGCGCGCTCATCGTCGATCCGAAAATTCTGATCCTCGACGACGCGTTGTCGGCCGTGGACACCACCACCGAGGAGGCCATCCTGCACCGGCTGCAGCATGTCCGCCAGTCCCGCACGTGTCTGCTCGTCGCCCACCGTGTCTCCACGGTGCGAGACGCTGACCTGATTCTGGTGTTGCACGGCGGCCGGATTGTCGAGCGCGGAACCCACCAGTCTCTTGTGGCGCTGGGAGGGACCTATGCCGCCATGGATCGGCGCCAGCGGCTTGAGCAGGAGCTCGAGGCGTCATGAGCGGCATGCAGGACGACGTCGTCGGCAAGGCGTATGACGCGCGATTGATGCGGCGGCTGCTGCAGTATCTGAGGCCGCACGTCTTCTGGGTCGGCGTCGCGTTTGTCGCCATTATTGGTGGCTCGATGGCGGAGCTGACGCAGCCGTGGCTGACAAGCGTCGCGATTGACACATATATCGCCAATCGCGACCTCGACGGCCTGTGGCTGTTGGGCCGATGGTTCCTGCTTCTGCTCGTCGGTGCGTTTGTCTTCGAATACATCCAGACCGCCGTGATGCAGACGGTCGGGCAGCGCATCCTGCATCGTGTGCGTCGCGACGTGTTCGAACACCTGCAGCGCCTGGACGTGAAGTTTTACGATCGTAACCCGGTCGGCCGCCTCATGACCAGGGTCACGACCGACGTGGACGCGCTGAACGACTTGTTCGCGTCCGGTGTGGTGACCGTCTTTGGCGACCTGTTGATGCTGTTCGGCATCATGGCGTTCATGGTCGCGATGGACTGGCGGCTGGCGTTGGTGGCATTTTCAGTGCTGCCGCTCATCGCCTGGGCGACCAACTGGTTTCGCCGCAATGTGCGCGAGAACTACCGGCAGGTGCGTGGTCTGGTCGCCAGACTGAATGCGTTCATGCAGGAGCACCTCACCGGCATGGGCACGGTGCAGCTCTTCAGTCAGGAGGCGCGCAGTTACGACAAGTTCGAGGCGATCAATCGCGAACACCGCGACGTCAACATCACGTCGATTTTCTACTACGCGCTGTTCTATCCGATCATCGAAGTCCTGGCATCGTTGTCTGGTGCGCTCATCATTCTGGTGGGCGGAGGCTGGGCCATCGATGGCGCGGTCAGCCTCGGCACGTTGGTGGCGTTCCTGCAATATTCGAGACGGTTCTTCCAGCCCATCAGCGACCTGTCGGAGAAGTTCAACATCCTGCAGGCGGCCATGGCCGCGTCCGAACGGATTTTTGGTTTGCTCGATACGCCGGTCGAAATGCCGACACCGGCGTCGTCTGCCGATCGCCGCTTTGAGGGACCGGGCCGGATCGAGTTTGAGCACGTCTGGTTTGCCTACAAGGACGAGGAGTTCGTGCTCTGCGATGTGTCGTTTGTGGCCGAGCCCGGCCAGCGCATCGGCATCGTCGGCGCCACGGGTTCAGGCAAGACGACGATCATCAGTTTGTTGCTGCGCTACTACGACGTCACACAGGGACGGATTCTGATTGACGGCATCGATGTACGACAGTGGCCGCTCGAGCAATTGCGCACGAGGTTTGGCCTGGTGCTGCAGGATGTGCATCTGTTCTCGGGCACCATCGCCAGCAACATCCGGCTGGGCCGCACAGACATTACCGATGGAGCTGTGCGCGACGCGGCCACGGCCGTACATGCCAATCGGTTCATCGAGACGCTGCCCAACGGGTACGACACCGTGGTGGCGGAGCGCGGCGCGACGTTGTCGGTCGGGCAGAAGCAGTTGCTGTCGTTTGCCCGAGCCCTTGCGTTTGATCCAGCCGTCCTTGTGCTTGACGAGGCGACGTCGAGCATCGACACCGAAACGGAGGGTCTGATTCAGGAGGCGCTGCACATCCTGATGGCGGGCCGCACGGTGTTTGCGATCGCCCATCGCCTCTCAACCATTCAGGACATGGACCGCATCCTCGTGTTGCACAAGGGACAGATTCGCGAGAGCGGCACACACTTGGAGTTGCTCGCGCTTGGCGGGATTTATTTCAAACTCTGGGAGACACGTCCGCTTATTTCGCCGTCGTCTTCGGGTCCCAGCCCGACCGGAGCACGGTAACGGCTGCGCGTCGCCGGCCGAAGTCGAGCGCGTCGAAACAGCTCCACATGTAGATATCGAGAATGCGGCCCTGCACAGCGGGTCCGGTGTCGAGGACCGTGTAAATGCCGTCGTAGTCGGCGGGAAGCCCTTCAATTCTGATGACCGATCCGGGCGGAAGTTGTCTGGGGTCCGCTGCCGCAATCCCGGCGCGGACCCGGATGCCGGAGGCGGTCGTTTCGCCTTTGCAATAGGCGGTCACTTCAAAGCGTACCGATCGGCCGGGAACCGGCGGCTCAGTCTCGCTCGCAGAGTCGACGACCGCATCCCGCGAAT
>JBKJTD010000408.1:0-18998 GCA_046590915.1 Vicinamibacterales bacterium | reverse complement strand
CAGTTCGACGATGTGCGCCGGACGGGCCCGATGTTTCTTGTGGGGTTTGCCAATTCAGCCGAATACGGCAACGGGGCCATTCTTGCGCCTGAGGCCGACGTGCAGGACGGGGTGCTGGACGTACTGATCGTGAAGGCGGGGAGTGCGTGGGGCCAGATGTGGCGCGCGCGCCGGCTCTACTGGCGACCAGGGGCACCGGCGGCGGGAATGGAGCGCCTCAAGACCCGAACGGCCCGGATCTCAGGCGACCGTCTCATGTATCACCTCGACGGTGAGCCGTTTGAGACGACCGGGTCGATCGAGATCCGGGTGGAGCGCCAGGCGCTCGTGGTCAAAGCCTGCGGTCAAAGTTAGACGAGTTTGAGCGGAATGACGTCGGCCCGTGGAATGGGTCCGAAGTCGTCGCCGAACTTGATGGGTGGCAGGTCCTGGAACATCGTGTCCCACTTGCCGCGCTCCATCGGATTCGACTCCTGCATGTATTGACGCGCCGAGACTGGCCGGGCGAACGCCAAGTCAGCCAGTGCCGCATACCCAGGTACCGAGGCCAGGTTGGTGGCAATGGCCTGCCGGACCGCGCTGGCGGTGGTCTCCGAAACGTTGGCGCCAAACGCGCCGGCAATTTTCGAGAGAATCTGCCAGTCTTCGGCGGCGTCTCCCGGAGGAGGAATCACGCGCGAAACTGGCTGCACGTGGCCGGAGGCGTTGGTGAACGTCGCGTCTTTTTCAACAAAGGCGCACCCCGGCAACACGATGTCGGCGGCGTCGGTCAATGTGGACTTGAGCACACCCTGCACAATGAGGGTGGTGATCTTGCCCGCGGCCTTTGCGGCCAGGATCCACTCGGTGTCACCAATCGAGCCGTCAGGTCCCGGGTCGATGACATACAGCAGCGTGACTGCACCGGTATCAACCGCGGCGCGCAAACCGGTGACGTCGGCCGGGGCGTCGATCGCGCGCAGGGCAAATCCGAGATCCCTGGCACCCCGGAGGTTTGGCGCATCCACGGCGGGAATCGGGAACTTCGTGTTGGCCGGCTGCGGCTTTGGCCGATGACGCCAGCTGAACGTGACGCCGCCGGTCAGGCCCGAGAACTGCTTGAGCATGTAGAGCTCTTCAAGCGACGTGTGGCCAGAGACGAGCACGCGCGTGTTGGAGGCGCCCGCTTCGTCAACCGCGGTTTTGACGGCGACGAGCGCGTCGGCCCACGGGGTGGTCTCTGAACCCCGGTTGGATCGCACATGCGGCTGCAGGAGCCGTCGATCACTTTCGATCCAGTGGTAGTCGAAGCGACCGATGTCACACATCCAATACTGATTGACGTCAGCGTTGAACCGCGGCGTCATGCGCACCAGATGCGCGCCCTTCGCCCACTCGGGTTTGGCTTTGATCCACGCCGTCGTGTTGCAACCCTTCTCACACAGGGTGCAGATCGTGTCGACCGCCGTGGGGTTGTCCCACGGCCGCGATTTGAATCGGTAGTCGCGTGTCGTGATTGCGCCAACCGGGCAGACGTCCACGAGGTTGCCCGAGAGCAACGACACGACACCGCGCTCTTCAAACGTCGCAATTTCGCTGTGGACGCCGCGCTGGAAGACGCCAATCTGCGCGTCGCCGTCGACTTCCTTCATGAACCGTTCACAACGCGTGCACATGATGCAACGGTTGCGGTTGAGCATGAGTGTCGGGCCAAAGTCCACATCGGCCTTGACGCCTTCGCCGTCAAACACGCGGCGAGGAAACTCCATGCGGCTCCGCTCGGGCCCGTAGGAATACGAATAATCCTGGAGTGGGCATTCACCGCCCTTGTCGCAGACGGGGCAGTCGAGCGGGTGATTGACCAGCAAAAACTCGAACACGCTGGCGCGCGCGGCCTCCACCTCTGGGGAATTGGTCGTCACAACCATGTCGTCGGTGCACATCGTCGAACACGACGTTTGGAGCTTCGGCATCTTCTCGATCTTGACGATGCAGACGCGGCAGGATCCGTCGACTTGCAGTCCGGGGTGGTAGCAGTAATACGGCACGTGGCCGCCGCTGGCATGCACCGCTTCGAGGATTGTTTTTCCCTTGGGAACCGTGACCGACTGGCCGTCGATCGTCAGCGTGACCGTTTCCATAGCCTCTGAATTCTATCTCAGCGACGGATGGGTACGAGGCCGAGGTCGTCGTGTGCATCCAACTGGCGGACCCGACCGGACACCGGGAGGCGGACCTCGTGCACGGCACTGGTGACGCGCAAGGGGGCGAAACCGGTCTGACCGTTGGCAAATTGCAAGGTGATCAGCAGGGGGAAGTCGAAGGTGTCCCCCGTCTGCTCGACCCGGATGGAGACGTGGGTGTCGTCGGAGTCCATTCGCCAACTGAGCCGTGCGTTCGGGAGCGTGAACCCCAGCACCCAGCGTTCGAAGAAACGGCTCAGGGGGACCCCGGCCTCGGCCTCGAAAGCCACCCGAAGGTCGTCGGTGCCGGCCTTTTGATATCGATGCGACCTGTAGAACCGCTGGAGGCCCCTGTTGAAGGCCTCGGGGCCAATCAGCCGCTGCAGCATGTGCAGGATGACGGCGGACTTGTTGTAGACAAGTCCCCGGAAGATCCGACTGTCGCCCTGGATATGGCCGAGCCGATAGCCCAGGTGCACGGGGCCGTGTTGCGACAGGTCCATGGCGGTGGTCCGCATCTGGCTGAACAATTGCCGCTCCACGTCCGGGCCCCGGTCGTGGGCGGCATACATGGCCGCGAAGTACTGCGCGAGGCCTTCACTCAGCCATTGCTCGTGGTAGTTCTTCCATCCAATGGCCTGGCCCCACCATTGATGCGCCACCTCGTGGGCGAGAAAGAAGAACGGATGGCCGTTGAGCGCGACCGGATCGTCACGCCACGACAAGGCGGTCGGCAACGTCGGTTGATTCCAGATCGCGAAATAGGCCGGGCTGTGTCCACTCGGCAGTTCCGCATCCAGGGTCGCGAGTGTGAAATTCGGATAGGGCGCTTCGCCAATCGTCTTCGAATAGAACGCGACGATGTCGGCGACCCGATCAGGCAGGGAGCGGTTGCTTCTGAGCAACCGGGGCGTGGCGACGACGTCCACCCCGAGCGCGGGAACGCTGCCCACGGGCACAAAGCGGCTGATGATTACTGCAATGTAGCGCAGCGGGCGTTCGGCCAGAAATTGCACAACACGTTCAGCGCGTGAGTTGCCGCTGCGTCCTGCGCTCTCGGTCACCGCCGTGACGGTCGACTTGACGAGGGTGCCACTGGCGACCACTTGAAATTGCGCGGGGATCGTGACTTGAATGGCGGCTGTCGCAAAGTCGGTGACGGTGGCCTGTGGGTACCAGAACGTGCGGTTGGAATAGAGAAACCGCGGCTCGGGTGGGATCACGATGTCCTGCAGCCCCGCGGGATTGAGTGCACCCTGTGGCTGGGCCTCCACTGCAATCGCTTCGCGATCGATCGATTGTGCCGGGAGTCGTCCCGAATAAAACACGTCGAGCACCAACTCGCTGCCCCTCGGCAGGGCGCGGGGCAGGCTGACCAGCACTCCGCTCTGACCTGCCACCCGCAGGGCGAGCACCCGGCCAAGTTGAGGTGAGGACACGGATGAGACCGTGAGCGATTCGGCCAGTTTCAGCGACAATGTGGCGATGCCGTCCACCTTGGTGCGAAGCCGCAGGGACCCGCGCCCTGTGATCCAGTCGCGCTCCGGATCGATGTTCACGTCAATCCCGTAATGCTCCACGTCGTACGCCGTCGCGTCATCCTCGGAATAGAACCGACCGCGGGTGGCCAGGCGTTCAGGCGACGCGTACACCGAGATATTCCGGCCACGCTGCCGGTCAAACAGCGACACATCCTCCGCATCGTCTCCCGACCGGACGTAGGTCAGGTGGCCGTGGCGACGGGTGCGGAGTTCCGCGAGAACGTCGCCTGGGGGCGGAAGGAGCGACCACCGAGCGCTTGTGAGATCGCCGAGGTTGAGGGTGTAGCTTCGGCGCGCGTAGTCGTTGAACAACTGGCGCGCCCGCGCGACGTCGCCGGGATTGGCGGGCATGGGGGTCAATTGGGACGCAGCGATGCGCGCGTCAAACTCAAGCGGACTCAGGCGGATGAACAACGCCTCGATCGGTGTGTCGAGGGCCGGCGTCCCGGCAAACGCGCGGATCTGCACCTGTTCAGCCGGATCAGCGGGATCAAAGCGCATCTCTGCCTTGCCTCTGAACACCATGGCCGTGTTGCCGTCGGCCACACGCCCGAGAAACGCGACGCCCGCCTCCAGGCGCACGACGAGGCCCGGCGCGGTGAACGTCAGATCGCGGACGGCGAACTGCTGGGTGAGATCGAGTTCCAGTTGAACGAGTCCATCGACGGATGCGACAGGCGTGGCGCCGGCAATTTCAAAGGCGCCGTCGACGGGATCGGGCTGCACCAGCAATTGCCACGTGGCAATGCGTCCAACCTTGCCTCGTCCAAGCAACATCTCGACAAGCACCAGAAAGCCCGGACCGGTCGGACGACGGTCGCGTTCGCGCACGGCGGCAAAGTCCTGACCTGGCGCAAATGATGCGCCGGCAAACATCGAACTCTCCGCCGGGGCAATCGTGCGGGCTGTGAGTCGTCGAAAGTCGTCGATAGTGTTGGTCGAAAGCGCGTTTTCAAGGTCGGCAAGCAGGCGGACGACGCCGTCAGCCTGCATCGGTCGTTGTGGAGGTTGTTGGGCGGATGCCGCCGTAGTCAAAAGCAACGCACAGACGACCAATGCGCGCCGCTGTCTCACGAAGGCAGCCTTGTCAGTACGGCGACCGTGAGGTCGTCAGCAAGCCGCACGTCTCCCGCGTGTGCCTCGACGGCCGCGATCACCGCGCGCGAGAGCGCCTCGGGGTCGCGCTCGTCGCGATGGTGCGCCAGGATGGCCTCAAGGCCGGCGTCTTCAAATGCGCGCCCCGCCAGGTTTTCCGCCTCGGTAATGCCGTCTGTGTACAAGACGATTGTGTCGCCCGGCGCGATGTTCACTTGGCGTGATTCGTATGTCGCGTGGTCAAACATGCCCAGGGCCATGCCCCCCCCTTCCAGGCGATCAATGGCGCCCGACGCGCGGCGTACCAGCGGCGGGAGATGACCGGCATTCACATATTCGAGCGCGCCGGTCGACGAGTCGTAGATGGCGTAAAAAAACGTGATGAAGCGCGAACCCGGGCTGTGCCTGCAGATCTGCACGTTCAGCCTCGTGATCAGACGCACTGCGTCGAGCCCCTCGTCCACCAGGGTACGCAACATCGCCAGCAGGAGCGCCATCAGGAGTGCCGCGGGACTGCCTTTGCCGGCCACGTCCCCGACGGCAATCATCAGCCGCCCGTCGGCCATCGGCAACACGTCGTAAAAATCACCGCCGACTGTATTGGCCGGTCGGGTGGTGCCAAACACCCTGGCATCTCCTGAGGCGTGTTCCCCTCGGGGCAACATGGCGATCTGAATATCACGCGCGATCTCGAGGTCGCTTTTGAGCGACAGCCGATCGGCCACTTCCATCAACACGAGCAGATGGATGGCGACAAACGCGAGGATCATCCATGACGTGCCCTCGACCCATTGAGGCAGCCACAGAGTCAGCGTGAACGGCCAGAACATGACACGCACGCCGCCAAAGCCGTCAAAGAGATCCAGTAAACCAAACAGGAGCGCCACGACGGCAAACCCATAGAGCACGCGTCGACCCGGCGACAACCGCAGCGAAAATGCGACCAGAAACAGGCGCGCGTGTGTGGGCCACCGCCGGTACCAAGGGGCCGATTCGAGCGCGACCAGATCGATGCCGCGCGAAAAATAGTGATAAGCGTCAGCCGTGTCCCGCGTGAAGAGACGCTGGAATTCCGTACGGTCGAACCCGCGCGTGTACTCGTCGAAAAAACTCCGCAGGGGCTCCTTCGGCGCCATCAGATCAAGCCCAGCTCCGCCCCCACCTTGCGGAAGGCGTCAAGCGCGAACTGCAGTTCTTCCCTGGTGTGCGTCGCTGTCACGATCGTGCGGACGCGCGCTTTGTCTTTTGCGACGGTCGGAAAGGCAATGCCTTGCGCGAAGACCCCTTCTTCAAAGAGGCGATCGGACAGTTTCATGGCGCGGCTCCCTTCGCCAGCAAACACCGGAGTGATGGGGCTCTCGGAAATCCCGGTGTCGAAACCGAGTTTCACCAGGCCGTCCTTGAAGAACCGGGTGTTGTGCCACAGACGGTCGATGATCTCGGGCTCCTGTTCGAGCACATCGAGTGCCGCGAGACAGGTGGCTGCGACAGAAGGGGGATGTGAGGTTGAGAACAGGAAGGGGCGGCCGCGGTGGTACAGGAAGTCGATCAAATCCTTCGAGCCCGCGACGTAGCCGCCGAGGGCGCCCATGGCTTTGGACAAGGTGCCCACCTGAATGTCGACCCGGCCGTGCATGTTGAAGTGGTCCACCGTGCCGCGACCGTTCCGGCCAAACACCCCACTTGCATGGGCGTCGTCCACCATCATGATGCAGCCGAATTCTTCTGCGAGGTCACACAAGGCCGGCAGGGGACCGAGGTCGCCGTCCATGCTGAAGACGCCGTCGGTAATGAGCAACTTGCGTTGGGAGGCCGGCAAGTCCTTGATAATGGCGCGGGCCGCGTCCACGTCCTTGTGAGGGAACACCTTGATGGCCGCGCGGCTCAATCGGCTGCCGTCGATGATGCTCGCGTGATTGAGCGAGTCGGAGATGACCACGTCCTCCTTGGTGAGGATCGACGAGACCGTTCCCGCGTTTGCCGCAAAGCCGCTCTGAAACACCACCACTGCTTCCGTGTGTTTGAAGACGGCGAGCCGGCGCTCAAGTTCCATGTGAAGCGACATGGTGCCGGCAATCGTGCGGACCGAACCTGACCCGACGCCAAAGTCACGGATCGCCTGAATGGCGGCCTCCACGAGTTTGGGATGAGTCGTGAGGCCCAGATAGTTGTTGGAGGAAAGGTTGACGACCGACCGGCCGTCAAACTCCGTGGTCGCCTGCTGGCGACCTTCGAGGATGCGGAGCTTCCGGTACAGACCCTGTTCGCGAAGGGATGTGAGTTCGGTGGTCAGGTAGGCAAGCGGGTCCTGGCGCATGCACAGAAGTCTACCCCGTCACTACGGGGTCTTCATGCGGAACAGGAGGTCCTGGCCGTCACGCAGGATCTCTTCGACGCCGCGCGACCGAAGCCAGTCGGAGACGACCTGCCTCCGGCTGGGAATGAACGCGCCTTCGCGCACAAGAATGTGCGTGGCCCCGGTACCTTGGAGCGCGCGCCAGGCGGTATCGGGGTCTGAACCCACCATGTTGAAGATACTTGTGAGGGTCTTGTGACTCTCGGGGAAAAAGCCCGAGTAACCGTTCACAAGTGAACGCCGATGGTAGCCGGCATAAAACATCGAATGGAGATCCCAGGCAGGCGACCCGAAGGGAAACTCCACCAGCACCACCGGCGCCGCGTCGTCGCGCAGCACCTTGTAGATGGGCGGGAGCTCGTGTCCCATGCGGAACTCCCGCGGAGTCAGTTCCAGGCCTTCGGCCGCCAGACGGATATTGGTGGGGAACGGTCCGGGCCACGCCTCAATCAGGATGAGGACCGAGCAGATTCCGATGACCGGGACTGTGAGCGCTTGACGCCACCGCAGCAACATCGCGACGCCGTACCCGGCAAGGCAGGCCAGGAACATGGCGGTCAACATCAGGTATCGCGCGGGAACGCGCACACCGTCAAACCCCGGCACGTACGCAACGAGCCACGCATAGGGGCCGGTGCCAATCAAATGACCTGCGGCAGAAATGTGCGGACCAAGCGCCAGCAGCGCCGTGAGTACACATCCGATCACGACAAACCACATAGGTTGCTGCAGGGCCGCACGTAATACTGCTCGCACCCCCGGTGACACGACCACCAGCAGCACTGCGAGGAGCAGTGTACGCACCATTGCGGCATCGGCCTGCCGATACACTGCCCAGCTGCCGTCGACCGGCATCGGCAGCCCACCGATCGCAAGAAACGTCAGCGACGCGGCGACGTGGACGACAAAGAGCGTTGCGACGGCGCCGACCACCACCTGCTGCCAGGCACGCAGCTGCCGAGGCGGAGTCTGACGCGCGCGCGAGATGGTTTCGCGAACGCCCCATCCAAGGCCGAGCAGGGCGAGCAGCACAATCGTGAGACCCGGGAAACCTTCTCCTTCAGGGCGCGGCAGTCCGGGCAGATGCTCAGCCCACACCCACGATGCGGAGTGCGCGGTGACCAAGGCGTGTGTGTCCGCCGAAAACAAGGCAATCTCACCGGCATCGCGCACACCGAGCTGCCCGCCTTTTCTGATCTCCATGTACGGCCTCAAGAACGGAAGCGTGAACAGCAGCACCAATGCCGCCGACAGGATCCACGTCCGCCACGTCCGCCACTCGCTGAGCCGTTTGCGTGACGCCATCTCCCACAACACATACAGCGCAACAATGGGGGCGAAGAACAGGAGGTAATACCCACACGACAGGTTTTGCGTCACAAACGCGACATTGCCCCAGACAAGCGGTGTCCGTCGTCCGGTCTCGAAATAGCGTCGGTACGCGTAGAAGACAAACGGCATCCACTGCGCGGACATCACCTGAACGTGCGACATCTGCGCGATGCGGTACGGCGCAAATGCAAAGGCCAGCCCCGCAAGAAAAGCCGCAGCCGGAGAGCCTGTGACTGACCGGACGAACAGGAACATCCCGAGGCCCGACAAGACAAACGTCGTCAGAAACACCAGGTTGTAGGCGAGGACGACGTTGTCGGTGGTGGCGAGGATAGGCAGCGCCTGGAGCATCTGTGGCGCCATGTGTTCCGAGTACGCCAGTGTCAGACGTTCCGGGAAGTAGATGTTGCCGTGCCAGTACTGATCGAGGGCGGAGAGGTCGCCTGAGAGAAATGCGAGCACCTGGCCGCCGGTCCACATCAGCACCCAGCTGACAAACAGCGGGTCGCCCATGTCGGCAGCCAGCTGTGAGTCGATCACCGAGACCAATGGCCAGGTAAAGATGACGGCGGCCAGGACGTAGAGCGCCGTGACGATTCGCACGTCCCTACTTCCGGCGGGCGAGGGCGAGCAGCGACATGCCAAACGATGGGGCGCGTTTACTCTCGGCGCGCAGCCAGGGCATGAACCAGCGCACTGCGCCGGCCTGACCTCGCGGGATGACCCGGCGTTTGAGCACGCGCGAGTTGAGCCACCAGCCGAAGACGCCTGGCTGATTCAGGTACCGCAACGTGTCGATCTCGAATCCGCACTCGGTGAGCAACGCCCGGAGTGGTTCGCGGTCGTATCTCCGGAAGTGCTGCAGATTCACATCAAGCGTGCCGTAAATGGATGGCATCGACGGCACCAGCAACACGAGCCGACCACCAGGCGGCAACACACGGGCAAAATCCTGAAGTGTTTCTCTGTCGTGTTCGATGTGCTCGAGCACGTTCATGCACACGATGGTGTCGACGTGTTCACTTGCCAGATCGGCGCGTGCCGAGGGGTCGAGCGGAAAGCGGAACGACGCCACGCGCACGTTCGAGCGTTCACCGAAATGCTGAGTCAGCTCGCGCACGTAGTGCGACTCGATGTCGGAGGCGACGACGCGCTCGCGATCGATGAAAAATCTCGTCTGGTTACCGACGCCCGATCCCACTTCCAGCACGCGCTTGCCGAGGTAGGCGTCGAAGTGATCGTGCAGCCATTTGTTGTAGACACCGAGCCGCGACATCCGTCGGAGCGTCACTGCACCCACATCGTCGCTCGGCGCTTCCCAGCGTGCGTAGCGCAGGATGGTCCAGGCGGCCTGGATGGCGTCCTTGAAGCCGATTTTTTTGCCTTCGGCGTAGGTCCGCCCGTTGTAGGAAATCGGGACTTCCCAAATCCGCGCGCGCAACCGGGCGACTTTGCATGTAATCTCCGGCTCGACGCCGAACCGCTGGGAGCGCAGATCAAGGCGGCTCATGATTTCTCGTGTCATCGCCTTGTAACACGTCTCCATGTCGGTGAGGTTCAGATCCGTCACCGCGTTTGAGAGCAGCGTGAGCAACCGGTTGCCGATCGAGTGCCAGAAGTACAACACGCGATGCCCCTGCGCGGCGCCGAGGAACCGCGATCCGTAGACGACATCCGCATCGCCGCGCAGAATCGGTCCAAGCACCGTCGGATATTCGCGCGGGTCGTACTCGAGGTCCGCGTCCTGGATGATCACGATGTCGCCTGTTGCTTCGCGCATACCGCGCGCCACGGCGGCGCCCTTGCCCTCGTTGTGCGACTGCATGAACACACGAATGCCGTTGTGTCCGTCCATCGCCGCGAGCAAGTCGCGCGTGCCGTCGGTGGAGTGGTCGTCGACGATGATTAGTTCACGCTCAAGACCAGGGAGATCAACGGCCAGCACACGTTTGACGATTTCTTCGAGCGTCCGCCTCTCGTTGTAGGCGGGCATGATGATGGAGAGTTTCACGCGAGAAACTCGGCCGTGAACGAGGCGATATCGTCGTAGATGGTTGTCAACACGTCCGGGTTCGCGAGAAAGACGACGCGAAAGAAGCCCTGGTCCGCAGGCAGGCCAAATCCCGAGCCGTAGACACAGAGGATGCCCGTGGCGCGAAGCAGCGCGAGCACGTAGTCCTCGTCGGTGACGCCCGCTGGAAGGGTGACCTGGGGCATCGCATAAAACGCGGCTTGAGGAGCGACGCACGTCATGCCGGGAATCGCGTTCAGCCGTTCGACGGTCAACGTGGCGCGTGTCACCAGAGCCTGCACAAAGGTCCGCTGGTAGGAACGATCACCGGTCATTGCCGCGTGAATCGCGTATTGCATTGGTCCCGTGCTGCAGAGTCGTCCGTCGGCCAGTTTTTTGATGGCGGCCAGTACATCATTGAGCTGCGCAGAGCGGCCAACCGCGAGCCACCCCGCGCGCCATCCGGGAGCCACATACGCCTTGGACAACGAGGAAAACGAGAGGATGGGGGCATCTGGAGCCAGACTGCCCATGAGGGGCAGGGGCCCGTCGAACCCGAGATCGCCGTACACCTCGTCGGCGAGGATCGGGACGCCGGAGCGTTCGGCAATGTCGATGAGCTTCCGGCGCGTCGCTTCCGGATACACGGCACCGGTCGGATTGTTGGGATCGATGACCACGATGGCGCGTGTGCGGGACGTGATCTTGCTCGCCAGATCTTCAAGGTCGGGCTGCCAGTGGTTATCGGGGTCGGTCTTGTAGAACACCGACTGCGCGCCGAGTTTGCCAAGGACGGCCGTATACAAGGGGTATGTGGGAGTCGGAACAAGGACTTCGTCGCCGGCATCGGCCAGGGCACCAAGCGCGAGCTCAATCCCTTCCGAAGTACCCGATGTGAGAATAATGCGGTCGGCGCCGACGGGCATGCCGCGCTGTTCGTATTCGGCCGCGACCGCTTCACGCGCGGCAGCGATACCCACCGACGGCGTATAGCCGTTGTGCCCGTCGCGCATGGCGCGCTCGACGGCTTCAATCAGATGAGGCGGGGTTTGGAACCCAAAGGGAATGGGATCGCCGATGTTGAGGTAGCGGACGGTTTTTCCGGCGGCCTCAACCTTTCTGGCCTCGGCCACGACGTTGCGGATGGCGTAGGTAAACCCGTGAATTCGTGCGGCAACCCGCACCTGCGCCTGCGTCGGCATCGCGATATCTTATCAGTGGTCCTCGGGGTCCAGGGGTCCAAGGGTCCAAAGAGTCAACGTTCGGGGACCTAACTTCTTGCTAGCTTTTCCATGGCGCCGATGAACGTATCTACTTCATCGAGTGTCGTATAGACGTTGGGTGTCACTCTGACGCCCGCATATTCCGGCGTCTCGGCCGGTCCAACGGTGATGGGTGTGACGATGATGCGATGGTCGGCCCACAGTTTCGAGACGATGTCGCCAGGCTTCATGCCGGCGATGCCCACCGTAGCAATGGCGCACGACTGTGCCGGATCCAGACTGGTGTGCAGTTGGATGCGTGACTGCGTGGTGAGCCGCTCTGCCCAGCGGGCCTTCAGGTAGCGCAGCCGGGCGGCCTTCCGTTCGATGCCGATGCCTCGGTGAAACACCAGCGCCTCGGCAATGGCGTTGTGGTTGGCCGCCGGATGAGTCCCGATCTCTTCAAACTTCTTGATGCTGTTGTTCATCGAAACGGGCGGCGGCTGCAGCGCCCACGTTTTCTCAATGCGGTCAGGGCGCACATACAAGAGTCCCGTGCCGATGGGTGCGAGCAGCCATTTGTGGAGGCTGGCTCCGTAGTAGTCACAGTCGAAGTCGGTGATTTTGAACGGAAAGTGCGCGTAGGCGTGTGCACCATCCACGATCGTGAGAATCCCTCGGCGCCGCGCAAGGTCGCAGATTTCCCTGGCGGGAAAAATGTGGCCGGTCAGATTGGTGATGTGGCAGAAGTGAATCACTTTGGTCGCGGGCGTGATCGCCTGTTCGAAGCGACTGATCAGGTCTGCCTGCGTCGGAGGCACGGGGAAGCCAATCTTTGTGAGCTTGATGCCGTCGCGGGTGACACGCTGTTCCCAGGTCTGCAGCATGCGTCCGTAGTCCTGGTTGGTGGTCAACACCTCATCGCCTGGTTTGAGGTCGATGCCCAGTTGTGCGATCTGCAGTGATTCACTCGCGTTGCGCGTGATCGCGATAGTCGTGGGGTCGGCGCCGATGTCGCGGGCGAGCTCGCGGCGCACACTCTCGATGTTCGGCTCAAGCACCTGCCACATGTGATACACCGGCGACTGGTTGGAAATGTCGAGGTACCGCTTGAGTGCTTCATGCACCACTCGCGGACTCGGACAGACGCCGCCGTTGTTCAAATTGATAATCGTCCGGTCGAGCGTGAAGCCCTCCTGCACCTCGCGCCAGAAGTCTTCATCTCGCGCAAGATCCGCCGGCGCGCGCCCAGCCTGAGAGGCGCTCGCCTCCAGCACGCGCGGCAGCGCCGCGAGATTGTAGGTGGCCAGGGCCGCGAGCCCGGTGGCGTGACTGGTTCGATGTAGGAACTGTCGCCTGCTCAGCATGGGGGTCTCCGCTCGACTTTCTGGCCAAAAACACGCGAATCATAGCCCGGATGGTGGCACAATACACACGGAAAGAGCCGACCAAAGGGGGCAGTGTGAACGGACTTGGCCTGGTGGCGCTTCGGCTTGTCCTTGCCGTAGTGTTCATCGCCCACGGCGCAAACAAACTGTTCGGCCTCTGGGCCGGGCCTGGGATCGGTGTCGGTGGACCGGATGTCACCGCACAGTTTTTCGCGGCCGTCGGGCTGGAGCCGAACTTCCCACTGGCGGTTGCCGTGGGTGTCACCGAGTTGTTGGGCGGCATTCTGCTGGCGATTGGCTGGTTTACCCGCATCGCCGCGCCCGCCCTCATCATCGTGATGGGTATTGCCATCTGGAAGGTGCATGCCCAGTGGGGCTTTTTCCTCAACTGGATGGGTGCGCCCGAGCGTGGCCAGGGCATGGAGCTCAACATCGTCCTGATTGGCGCCTTGTTGTGTCTCACGCTGGCGGGCGCCGGCGAATGGTCCATTGACGGCACCCGCGAAAAAAGTGCGCAATCCCGGGCGGCGGGCAGAGCACGGCTTCGCGGGAAACTCTGACGGTCCACGGTCCAGGGTTCCGCTCGGTCCCGGGTTCCCAATGGTTCTTACTGACAAAGTTGCACTGGTCGTTGGGGCCGCCCGGATGGGTGAGTCACTCGGCCGCGCGCTTGCGTCTCGCGGCGCCGATGTGGCCTTCTCGTACCGCACCTCCCAGGCCGAGGCCGAATCAGCCGCCGCAGTCGTGCGTGGCCTTGGGCGCCGGGCTCTTGTGCAGCCATGCGATGTGCTTGACGACGAGGCTGTTTTGGCCCTGGTGGATACGGTGGTCGCGCAAATGGGCCGGCTCGACGTGCTGGTCATGATGGCCTCGCGATACGACCACGTGCCGTTTGACCAATTAACAACGCAGGTCATGGAGTCCCACCTGGGCGTCGACATGCGCGGCACTTTCTTGTGCATGCGGGCGAGTGTGCCGCACATGCGCGCGGTCGGAGGTGGCCGCATGATTACCTTCTCCGATTGGGCAGCAGCCAGTGCGCGTCCTCGTTACCCGGGCTACTCGGCGTATTACGTGGCCAAGGCCGGCGTCAAGGCACTGACCGAAGCGTTTGCGTTGGAGCTTGCGCCCGACAAAATTCTTGTCAACTCCATCGCGCCGGGGCCGATTCTTCCGCCGGACGCGTTTGATGACGATGCCCGGCGGAAAGTTGAGGAGGCCACACCACTCGGGCGGTGGGGCGGAGCCGACGAGATTGCCAAGACCGTGATCGCGCTTGTTGATTCAGACTTCATCACCGGTGAGACCATCCGCGTCGACGGTGGCCGTCACCTCCGGTAGGATTTCGCGCAGTGACAGCACTTCTCGCCGCTGCGTTTTTTACCGCGGCGCTGCTCTATTCGTCAGTAGGCCACGCGGGCGCATCAGGGTATCTGGCGGCAATGGCATTCCTGGGAATGTCCACGCCAATGATGCGCCCGACGGCCCTGGTGCTCAATCTGCTCGTGGCGTCAATCGCGACGTGGCGCTTTCGTCGCGCCGGGTTGTTCTCATGGTCACTCTTCTGGCCATTTGCCGTTACATCGGTGCCCTTCGCGTTTCTGGGCGGCGCCGTCACATTGCCCGGCCACTGGTATCGCGCGCTCGTCGGGGTGGTGTTGTGGACGGCCGCGGTGCGCCTGTGGCTGAACCTGCAGCGCGCCACGACGCATCCCCCCCCATTCTTCGCGGCGCTCGCATGTGGCGCCGGTATTGGTTTTCTGGCGGGATTGACCGGCACCGGCGGCGGCATCTTTCTGAGTCCGCTGCTCCTGTTCATGGGATGGGCGGGAACCCGGGAATCTGGCGGCGTGTCGGCAGCCTTCATCCTGGTGAATTCAGCGGCCGGCCTGGCAGCGAATCCAGCGAGCCTGGGCCACCTGCCTGATCAAATGCCCATCTGGGCCGGGGCCGCCATTGCCGGCGGACTGATCGGCTCCGAGCTGGGAAGTCGACATTTGGGAACGCCTGCCTTCCGACGCCTGCTTGGTGCGGTGTTGCTCGTCGCCGGAGCCAAACTGATATTTTCCTGACACGACGCAGCGGATGATGGAACCGCCTCAGCCGTGTAATGCGGCTTCCAGCGACTCCAGTGCTCCGTCAATCTCCTTGCGGTCGCGAGCAAAGCAGAAGCGGAGATACCCTTCGCCGCGCGCACCGAAGTCGACGCCAGGTACCGATCCGATACGCGCGCGTTTGATCAGGAACTCGGTCATCGCCCACGACTGGGACTCCGGCGCATTGGGCAGCGGCGACGTCCACGACGGGTTGATCTTCACAAACGCGTAAAACGCACCGGCGGGATGTGCGCCCGTGAAGAGTCCTCGTGACGCTTTGGCAAGTTTTTCGTAGAAGATGTCGCGCCGGGCGGCGATCTCTCGCCGGAAATCCTCAATCACCGCCTGCGGTCCCTCAAGTGCGCCGACCGCCCCGTACTGCACGATCGACGACACGTTCGATGTCGTGCAAAAGACGACCTTCTTCGCGCGGTCGCGAATCACCGGATCCTTGATCGCGAGGTATCCCAGTCGGAGGCCCGTAATCGCGTACGTCTTGCTCATCGTATACATGGGGATCGTGCGGTCGTACAACCCCGGCCACGAAGCAATGCTCAGGTGCTCACGTCCATCAAACAGGAAGTCCTCGTAGGCCTCATCCGAGAACACCCATAAATTGCGTTCCACGACGAGCGCCGCAAGCGCTTCGAGATCTTCCCGCGTCAACACGCCACCGGTCGGATTGCACGGGGTGTTGATGACGATGGCTTTGGTTTTGGGGGTGATGAGCCGGGCCAACTCCGGCATGTCGGGGCGCCAGCCGCGGTCCTCGTACAGCGGGTACGCCACCGGCACCGCCTGCGCGGCCAGAATGTTGCTGACCGTGGGCGGCCACGCGGGATCGGGTATGAGCACTTCGTCCCCGGGTTCCAGCAGCGCCAGACACGCAATGTACTGCCCGTGGATTCCACCATTGGTCACCATGACCTCATCGGGACCGCCGACCGGAATCCCGTTTTTGGTGCGCATCTTCTCGACCAGCAGATCCAGGAGCGGCGGGATGCCCGTCGTCTGTACGTAGTGCGTACGATTGTCGGTAATGGCCTTGCGCAGGGCCTCCTTCACCGAGTCGGGGGCGTCAAAACTGACGTCGCCTTGGTCGAGCCGGAAGGGCCGGTCGACCGAATACATCATGTCGCGGATGCGGATGATGCCGGAGAAGGGAACATGGTCGAGAAACTGGGCCATTCAGGAGATGATAACAAGCGATGGCTCCTGCGCACCCGAAACACGCACACGCCGATCACGATGTGCTCGATCTGATTCGTGAGCGATGGAGTCCGCGTGCGTTTGATCCGGTCAGACGCATCTCGCGCGACGACCTCTGGCGCCTATTTGAGGCCGCCCGTTGGTCGCCATCCTCTCGCAATGAGCAACCGTGGCGTTTCATCCTGGTGGACCGCGTGGATTACCCGGAGATTCACGAGGCGCTGACGATGACGCTGACGATGGGGAATCAGGCGTGGGCGCCGCTGGCGCCAGTGCTGATTGTGGTGGCCGCCAAGTCGACGGTGGGCGAGTCCGTGGAGGCCAACCGCCACGCGTTTTACGATACCGGCCAGGCAGTGGCCTACCTCACCCTTCAGGCGCAGGCGCAGGGATTGGGCGCGCGTCAGATGGAAGGGTTCGATCGCGTGCGCGCGGCCGCCATCTGTGACGTGCCCGCCGAGTACGATCTCGCTGCGGTGATTGCTGTTGGATACCCCGGCGCACCCGACCTGCTGCCCAACGAAAAACACCGGCAGCTCGAGGTCACCCCCCGAGCCCGTCGCCCTGCGTCGGATTTTGTCTTCGCCGGCACATGGGCGACGCCCCTCTAAAAATGAGCTCGGAGGCGATTTTCGGAAAAATCGCCTCCGAGCTCATTACACGAGCGCGAGGATGCGCTCGAGTGCCTGGCGGGTTCCCTGAATCGGGAGGTTTGACAGGTAGAGGTGCTTCGCGCCAGCCTTGCGCAATTCACGGATCGAGCGCGCACAAATTTCCTCGGCGGAGAGCCCGACAGAAAACTCGGACGTGAGTCCCTCGGCGGGAACCGGCAGGAACTGCTGCAACACCGACAGGGTTTTGGGATTGGCGCTGCGGTAATAGAACACGCCAAAAATTCCGGGCGTCGTGATGCCGGCGGCTTGCTGCGCGGTCAGAAACGCGTCAACCTTTGGCAGGTCGTGATGGGAGACGACTTGTGTGAGATACAGCTCGCCGGTAAAACGCGGGTCGCTCAGATAGCCCACCTGGGCCTCCGGCGTCTGATGAGGATTGGCCCAGCCTCCCAGTGTCAGGCCCGGCACATGCGCGCGGATATCCTCGCGCAGTTGCCACGCGTGAGCCACACAACGTGGAGGCCCCACCTCCTTGTCTCCGCCGAGCACCACCAGGGATGGAAACCCTTCATGCCGCGCGCGCTCCGCATAGGAGAGGCAGTAGTCACGAGTGTGTTTGGTCGTCAGAAACGGGATGACGTGACTGCGAGGCACATCAGTGCCGAGGTTGTTGACGAGGTGTCGAAGATTATTTTCTTCCTTCGCACCCACAGCGCTGTCAGTCAGATAGACAAACAACCCGTGCCGGACCAACCCCCGTACCGCGTGATAGGTGTCTATCCAGGCGTCCATCCCGGCGACCGCGCCGAGTTCGGCGCGCGGGGGCCGCAACTCCACCGACAAGACGTTCGGTTGTGTCGCCAACGCTTCTAGCAGGGGATTAGGAACAGACACGCAACACCTAGGCAAGTATAGACTTGGTTTTGATGGCCACTGCGCTGGCAACACTTCGAGCGCTCGCGCGTGAGTCGCTCGCGCCACATTCGACGCCGGTGGATCGCCTGGATCGTCTTCGCGATTACCTGGGTCCAGGCACGCCCGAGCTGTTCATGAAACGCGACGACCTTCTGTCGTTTGCGATGGGCGGCAACAAGGTCCGCAAGCTGCAGACGGTGCTGGCCCAGGCACGTGCCTCCGGGGCCGACACACTCATTACCTGCGGCGGCCTTCAGTCCAATCATTGCCGCGTCACTGCCGCAGCCGGCTCGGCATCCGGCATGGACGTCCACCTTGTCGTCAATGGCGCCCCACAGGACCGGCCCACCGGCAACGCACTGCTCGATCGGCTCTTTGGCGCGACCGTCCACCATGTCAACTCACGGGAGCAGCGGGACATCGCGATGGCGGCCCTGGCAGAGGACCTGACAGCCGCAGGCAAACGCCCCTATGTCATCCCGCTGGGAGCGTCGACACCGATCGGGGCTGCCGGGCTCGCCCAGGGTGTCGAGGAGCTTTTGACTGCCGGGATCTCTCCCACCGTCATCGTCCACTCCACCTCGTCGGGTGGAACGCAGGCGGGCTTGATTGCCGGATGTGCGCTGTTTGGTCTCAAGGCGAGGGTGATTGGCATCAGCGCTGACGAACCCGCCGGCACCCTGAGTGCAATCGTGCACGGGCTGCTTGAAGCGATGGCGGTGACACTAGGGGCGTCGTCGTCGGCAATGGGCCTGGATCAAAACATCATCGTTGACGACACCTTTGTGGGTGACGGCTACGGACGACCCACAGTGCAATCGAGCGACGCACTGGAGCTCATCGCCCGAACTGAAGGCATCGTGCTCGACCCGGTCTACACCGCAAAGGCGATGGCCGGTTTTCTGCAGCTTGTTCGTTCACCCCAGATTACGGCTTCCGATCGTGTGCTCTTCTGGCACACCGGTGGTCAGGCAGGACTTTTCGCATGACACTGACCTTTCTTGGCGCCGCTCGCACAGTCACCGGCTCAAAGTATCTGCTCGACACCGGGAGCACACGGGTGCTTGTGGACTGCGG
>JBKJTD010000352.1:0-12200 GCA_046590915.1 Vicinamibacterales bacterium | reverse complement strand
TGCTGAGCGCGACCGGCGCAGTGCTCGCGCAGGTCGAGGGCGTGACGGTGCGATCGGCGCCGGCGGTGGCCGACGCCGTGTCCGACACGCGGCCCGATGCCGCGCCGCTGACGGTATACGTCCCGTATTGGGCCGCCGAGCCGGCCGCGGCGGCCCACATCGAAGACGATGCGACCGGCGCTGTGTGGGTGGTGACGGCCGACAGCGGCTCCGCGGACGGGTTCGACGCCTGGCGCGCGGCGGTGGCCGCGCAGGTGGGGGCCGCGCGGTGTGTGGCCCAGTGGGACGGGACCACGCGGCTGGTCGCGGTGTGGATCCACAGTGGCGGTCTGTCGGTGGCGGCGGTCTGCGCGGTGTGGCAGCGGTTGGCGCGGTCGGCGGCGGCCGACTGGCCGCTCGAGGTGTGGGTGGTCAGTCCCGATACGCCCGATGGCGCGGCGGTGGCCGGACTGGTGGCGTCGGCGTGCAAGGAATATCCGCGGTGGCGGGTGCGCAACACGTTGGGCGCCGACACGGCCGACGCGGTGGCCGCACTGGCGGCCGAGCCGGCGTCGGCGACGGGCGCGTGGGTGCGCTGGCAGGGCGGCGTGCGACAGGTGCGCCGCTGGGCCACGCCGGACTGGTCGGCCGCGCCCGGCAGTGCGTTCCGCGACGAGGGCGTGTATGTGATCGTCGGCGGGACCGGGGGCCTGGGGCAGGCGCTGAGTGCGCATCTGGTGACGACGTATGGTGCGCAGGTGGTGTGGCTGGGGCGTCGGCCACTTGATGCGGCGATCGCCGCGCAACAGGCGGCGCTCACGCGCGACGGACGCGTGCCGCGGTATCTGCAGGCGGATGTGACTGAGGCCGCCGCGGTGCAGTCGGCGCTGGCCACCGTGCAGGCCGACTACGGCGCGGTGCACGGCGTGGTGCTGGCGGCACTGGTGCTGCAGGACCAGAGTCTGGCGCAGCTGACGCCGGCGACGCTGGCGGCGGTGCTGGCGCCGAAGGTGGTCGGGTCGCAGGTGCTGGGCGCGGCGGTGGCCGGCCTGCCGCTCGATTGGCTGTGCGTGTTTTCGTCGGCGCAATCGTTTAGCGGCGGTGCGGGCCAGAGCAATTACACGGCCGGGTGCGCGTATCAGGACGCGTGGGCGGCGGCGCTGGGCGCGACCGTGCCGTATCCGGTGCACGTGATCAATTGGGGCTACTGGGGCGAGGTCGGTGTGGTGGCCGGGGCGGCCTATCAGGCGCGGATGGCGCGGCAGGGCGTGGCCTCGATTGGTGCGGCCGACGGCCTGGCGGTCCTGGAGCAGGTGCTGGCGGGTGGGCCGCGGCAAGTGGCCGTGCTCAAGGTGACGCCCGAGGCGGCGGCCGCGCAGGGACTGGTGCCGACGGCGACGGCGACCGTCGCGCCGACCAGTGGCGTGACGTGGCCGGCGGTCAGCGGCGTGGCGCCGCCGCTGGCAGACGCCGCGGCGTATGCGGCGGTCGATGCGCTGGCGGTGGCCGGTTCGTATGCACAACTGGCGACGGTCGCCCCCGACCGCGTGGTGCCGAGTCAGCAGCCGCTGTATGCGGCGCTGCAGCGACTGGTCGCGTCCCACGCGTCGGGCCACGTGTCAGACGCCGCGTCGTGGCCCGCGCAGGCAGCCGCAGTGCAGGCGGCGTACCCGGCGGTGGCGCCGCTGACGCAACTGGTGCAAACGTGTCTGGCGGCGCTGCCGGACGTGTTGACCGGGCAGGTGGCAGGCACGGCGGTGCTGTTTCCCGAGGGCGCGTTGTCGCAGGTGGCCGGCGTCTATCGCGGGCATCCGGTCGCCGATGCGGGGCACGCGCAGGTGGCGGCGCTGGTGGCGGCGGCGATTACGACGCCCGACGCGCGCGTCCTGGAAGTCGGCGCCGGCACGGGCGCGACGACCGCCGCGGTGCTGGCCGCGCTGGCGGCGCAGGGCCGCTCGCTGGCCGAGTATCGGTATACGGACCTGTCGCAGAGCTTTTTGCGGCACGGCACCGAGACGTTTCAGCCGACGCATCCGTACGTCACCGCGTCGCGCTTCGATGTGACGCAGTCGCCAGCGGCGCAGGGGCTGCCGACCGGCCACTACGACGTGGTGGTGGCGTCGCAGGTGCTGCATGCGACACCGGACATCGCGACGACACTGCGACACGTCAAGGCGCTGTTGCGGCGCGGCGGAGTGCTGGTGCTGACCGAAGTCAGTGCGGTGCGGCCGTCGGCGACGGTGACGTTTGGCCTGCTCGACGGCTGGTGGGCGGCGACCGACCGGGTGGGCCGGTTGCCGGACTCGCCGGCGCTGAGCGAGGCGCAGTGGCGGGCGGCACTGACGGCCGCCGGGTTTGTGCGCGTGACGGTGCCCACGCCCGAGGCAGCGCCGCTGGGCCAACTGGTGTGGGTGGCCGAGAGCGATGGCCTGATCCTCACCCCCACCTCAGCGGCCGCGCCGGCCATGCGTGCGCGGCCTCTGCGCGTCGCCGCATCGTCGGTGTCCGCGCCTGTCGTGTCCACACCGGAACAGCTTCCGATGCACGGCGACACCGGAGTCCATCGCCAAGTGGTGTCGCTGATCCGTACGCAAGTGGCGCAGGCGATCGGGATTCCATCCCACGATCTCGATGTCCGTGCACCGCTGGAACAGTACGGCATCGACTCAATCATGGTGGTGGACGTGACCACACATCTGGAAAAGACGTTTGGTCCACTCTCGCGAACGCTGCTGTTTGAATGCCAGACGATCGACGCACTGGCCAGCCGTCTCACTACAACCCACGCCGCACGTCTGCGCGAACTGATCGGGGCATCGCCTGACGATATCGGCTCGCGCCGTGTGGCGAGCGTTGATCCGCACGCCGCTGTCCGGCCAGACTCACCGCCGATTGCGGAGACCGATCGCCGGATCGCCATCATCGGCTTGAGTGGGCGTTACCCGCAGGCGCCCGATCTCGATACGCTGTGGCAGAACCTGGCAAGTGGACGCGACAGCGTCACTGAGATTCCGCACTCGCGCTGGGATCATCGGCAGCACGATGGTCGGTGGGGCGGGTTCCTCGACGACGTGGACGCGTTTGATGCGCGGTTCTTCAACGTCTCGCCGCGCGAGGCGGAGATCCTCGATCCGCAGGAGCGCCTCTTCCTCGAGACCGCGTGGCACACGCTCGAAGATGCCGGCTACCGGCGCGACCTGACGACGCCCCAGCCGGTCGGCGTGTTTGTCGGCGTGATGTACGAGGAATATCCCTTCTACGGTGTCGAGGACAGTCAGCTGGGACGCCACAAGGCGCTGTCGGGCAGCCCGGCGAGCATTGCGAATCGCGTGTCGTACGTCTGCAATTTTGACGGGCCGAGTCTCGCCGTCGATACGCAATGCTCATCCTCGCTGACCGCGCTGCACCTGGCGTGCGAGAGCCTGCGCAGCGGTGAGTGCGAGATGGCGCTGGCGGGTGGTGTGAACATCACCATTCACCCGAACAAGTACCGCATCCTGGCGCAGGGCAACTTCCTGTCGAGTGACGGTCGGTGCCGAAGTTTTGGCGAGGGCGGTGACGGCATCATCCCGAGTGAAGGCGTCGGGTGTGTGCTGCTCAAGCCGCTGGCACAGGCCGAACGTGACGGCGATCACATCTACGGCGTCATCCGTGGCACGGCCGTCAATCACGGCGGCAAGACCAATGGTTACACCGTGCCCAATCCCGTGGCGCAGGGCCGTGTGATCACGCGGGCTCTGTTGCGGGCGGGTGTCAATGCCCGGCAGATTTCCTACGTCGAAGCGCATGGGACCGGCACGTCCCTGGGAGATCCGATCGAGATCGCGGGGCTCACGCAGGCGTTCACCGCTGACACGCAGGACACCCAGTTCTGCGCCATCGGCTCGATCAAGTCGAACATCGGGCACGCCGAGTCCGCAGCGGGCATTGCGGGTCTGACGAAGATCCTGCTGCAACTGCAACACGACCAGCTTGTGCCGTCGCTGCACGCAGACACACTGAACCCGCACATCACCTTCGAGCACACGCCGTTCCGGGTGCAACGCTCCCTTGACCCGTGGCCCACCGAACAGCCGCGCATCGCCGCCCTCTCGTCGTTTGGCGCCGGCGGCTCCAACGCGCACGTCATCGTCGAGGACGTCGTTGCGTCGGAGAAGGCGTCGGGGATCGGGCCGGAGTTGGTGGTGCTGTCTGCGCGGACTCGCGAGCAGTTGCGGCAGGTCGTCGAGGGGTTGCACCGGCATTTCGCTCGGTCTGACCGGCGGTACGACCTGGCGGACGTGGCGTACACGTTGCAGACCGGCCGCGAAGCCATGGACGTCCGTCTCGCGTTCATCGTCGACGACGTCGCGTCGCTTGTGTCGGTGCTGGAGCGCTGGCTCGACGGCACACTTGACGCGGAGGCGTGTGTGTCTGGCGAAGTCAAACGTTCGGACACGCTCGCGCAGTTGATTGATGACGACGACATGCAGGCGGCGATCGCGCGCTGGGCGTCGAAACGGAAACTGCGCAGGATCGCCGAACTCTGGGTGAAGGGCGGCGGGGCGCCGTGGGCGCTGCTGTACGAGGGACACCAGCCGCGACGCGTCAGTCTTCCGGGGTATCCGTTCGAACGGACCAGATTCTGGGTCGATCGATCGCGTGGTTTGGCGTCGATGGCTGCGCCCACAGCGCTGCATCCGTTGCTCGATCGCAACAGCTCGACGGTCGGCTGCACGTGTTTTACGACGCGGCTGTCTGCGGAACATCCTCTTGCTCGCGATCACCGCGTTGATGGCCGCCCGATTCTGTGTGGTGCGGCGCTGCTTGAGATGGCTCTTGTCGCCGGCCGCATGGGATCCGGGGCGCCCATCGTCAGCGGGCTGTCCGACGTTGTGTGGGTGGCACCCGTGGGTGTTTCCCCTGAGGGTGTGACGCTGATCACGACTCTGGAGTCAGGCCCACGCGGTATTCGCGTGGAGATTGCGTCGGTCACAAACGGCGCCGCGCCCGATGTGCATCTACGGGCGCTGTTGATCGGTGCGTCCGTTGTGACGCCGCGACCGGTGTCGTTATCCGACGTACGCGCACGGTGCACGACCACCCGTGATCAGGCCGACATCTACGCGCAACTGGCCCGTCACGGATTCGAGTACGGCCCGAGCTTGCGCGTGGTGCAGGGGATGGTTATCGGAGGGACGGAAGGATGCGCGGTGCTGTCGGCGCCGACCGATTCTGCATGGACCTTGAATCCAGCGCTGGTGGATGGCGCACTGCAGACGTTGAGCGGCGTGGTCGACGGAGGCAGTCAGGAGAGACAGCCGCCGCAACTGCCTGTCGCCATCGAGCGGGTGGAGGTCTACGCACCCGTGACATCGCCGTGCCACGTGTATGTCACGGCGGGTGCGGCACCGCAGACGTACGACTTGCTCATGGTTGATCAGCAAGGGGGTGTGCTTGCCGCGATTCGGGGCGTGGCCGTGCGCGCTGGTCAACGGCCACTCGATCGGCTGAAGATCTACGCGCCGGTGTGGGATGCCGTACCGCTGGTGGAAGCGGAGACGTCGACGCCGGAGGTCGTGGCCGGTGAGGAGCCATCCGATGCACTGGCGACGCTCGGTCAGGCCGGTGACTCAGCGGTACGACTGTTGTGCGACGTGACCGGCGATCCGCTCGACGTGTTGCGGCGGTTGGTCGCGGTGGGGCAGGCCGTCGCACGACGACAATCGGGGGCTGCGACACGCGTAGTCGCGGTCGGTCGGCGTGCTGCGCTCTGCCGGGCGGCTGCCGGATTCCTGAAGTCGCTCGAGCGCGAGCACACCGGCGTGACGGCCACGGTCGTGCAGATTGACGAGCAGACCGATGGCGCAGCGGTGGCACGTGCCGAATCGCGCGCGGCAGGTGAGGCGGCAGGCGACGTGAGATACGTGGCCGGCGTGCGGTCAGTGCGACGATTCGTGTCGGTTCCCGCGCCGGCTGACGACATGCCACCCTTCAGAACCGGGGGGAGCTATCTCATCACCGGCGGCGCGGGCGGCGTGGGGTTGCAGATCGCGCGGTACCTGGTCACGACATATTCGGCGTCTGTGGTTCTGATGGGCCGATCGCCGCTCGACGGGCGCACGGCGCAACGCCTACGGGAGATGCACGCGCCGGATGGATCCGTCGTGTACCTGGCCGGCGATGTGTCCCTGCACGGCGATGTCGAGCGGGTGGTGCGGGAAGTGGTCCAGCGCTACGGGGCGCTGCACGGGATCATTCATGCGGCGGGCGTGGTGCGTGATGCCCGAATCACCGCGAAGGACGCGAAGACGATGGTGGGCGTGGCGGCGCCGAAGGTGCTCGGCCTGATGCACCTGCGCGATGTCACGCGGGACTTGGGGCTCGACTGGCTCATCACGTGTGGATCGGTGGCGGGTGTCGCCGGCAACGCCGGGCAGTGTGACTACGCCTTCGGCAACGGGTTCATGGACGGTGTGGCTGACGAGTGTGCACACGGGCCAGAGCGCGTGGTGGCCGTGGACTGGCCGCTCTGGGCTGAGGGTGGCATGCGCGTTGATGGCGCAACGGCGTCGTTTCTGCAGGACACACTCGGGATGGAGCCGCTGCCGTCGCGGGACGCGTGCGAAGCGCTGGAACGAGCACTGCGTTCACGCGCGCCGCAGTCGGTGGTGTTGTTTGGCCGCGCGGTGACGCCGGAGCGTATTCTTGCGCGTCGTGTCGCCCCGGGGATCACCGCGGTGCTGCCGGTATCACAGGCGGCGAACCGTGCCGACCGCGTCACTGAAGAACTGACGGCCACGATGGCCGCTGTGCTGCATGTCGACGCGTCGCATCTGGATGCCGACGAGGATTTGCGGGCCTACGGGTTCGATTCGGTGACGCTGGCGGAAGTGGCCGACGTGCTCAACGCGCGGCACGGTACGGCCATCAGGCCGACCGTGTTCTTCGAATACCAGACCATTCGAACGTTGGCTGATCATCTGTCTGCTGCGCACCCGGCTGCGTTCGGCGACGTGCCGGAGCCGCAGGCCGGGGTCGCATCACCTGTTCCGCCCGCAGCGCCTCTGGCAGTGCACGCCGTGACGCGGCGTGCGACCCCGCACCACGGAGCGGTGGCGGTGATCGGCATGGACGGCGTGTTTCCAGGGTCGGCCACCCTCGACCAGTTCTGGTCCCACCTGGAGGCCGGCACCGATCTCATCTCCGCGAGTCCTCCGGACCGTACACACTTGTCGGATCCGGCGTGCGCCTGGGGTGGGTTCATGCCGGGCGTCGACAGGTTTGACGCCGCGTTCTTCAACATCTCGCCGCGTGAAGCCGACTTGATGGATCCGCAGCAGCGGCTGTTTCTGCAGACGGCGTGGCGGGTGTGTGAGGATGCCGGCTACAACCCGCTCAGCCTCGCGGGCACGGACACCGGGGTGTTCATGGGCGTCGGTGCGGACGACTACACCGAACTGGTCAATGACAGCGGATTGCCGATCGACGCGCACATGTCCACCGGACTCTCACACGCGATGCTCGTCAATCGGGTGTCGTACCTCTGGGACCTGCACGGTCCCAGCGAACCGATTGACACGGCGTGTTCGAGCGCATTGGTGGCGGTGCAGCGGGCGGTCCAGGCGTTGCAGTCGGGGCAGTGCGACATGGCGATTGCGGGCGGCGTGAACGTGTTGCTGTCGCCGAGGTTGTTTGTGGCGTTCACCCGGGCCGGGATGCTGGCGCCCGACGGCCGGTGCAAGACGTTTGACCATCGCGCGAACGGATACGTGCGCGGCGAAGGCGTCGGTGCCGTCCTGCTCAAACCGCTCGATCGCGCGCTGGCCGACGGCGATCCGATCCACGCCGTGATTCGGGGCGCCTGGCAGAACCACGCGGGTCGCGCGAATTCGCTGACCTCGCCCAACCCGCATGCGCAAGCCGACCTGATCATGCGGGCGTGTGAAGAGGCGGGCGTCGATACGGCCACGATCGGGTACGTGGAAGCGCACGGCACGGGCACACCGCTGGGCGATCCCATCGAGGTCACCGGTCTCAAGTTGGCGTTTGCGCGCGCGACCGGCGCCGACGTGCAGACGACTCCGCACTGTGCCATCGGCGCGGTCAAGACCAACATCGGTCACCTCGAGCGCGCCGCCGGCATCGCCGGGCTGCTCAAGGTCATCCTCGCGATGCAGCACCGCACGATTCCGCGGAATCTGCATTTCGAAGAGCAGAACCCGTACATCGACCTCGCGGGGTCGCCGTTCTATTTTCCGACCACAACGCAACCGTGGACGCCGATGGCGACCGAGACTGGCGCACCGGTGCCGTTGCGGGCGCTGGTCAATTCGTTCGGTTTCGGCGGCGCCAATGCCAGCGTTGTTGTCGAGGACGCGCCTGTTGTCGATCGTGCTGCTTCCGCGTCGGGGCCGGTGCTGGTGGTGGTGTCAGCGCGGGATCCGCGGGGCCTTCGCGCGCAGGTGGAACAGTTGCGTGACTGGCTCGTGAAGTCCGGCGACGGGTCGGCGGCGCAGCTGACGTCACTCGCCTGCACGCTACAGATCGGACGACAGACGTTCGCGCATCGGTTGGCCGTGTGTGTGCGCGAACAGGCGGAGCTTCTGCGCGCGCTCGAAGCCTGGCTGGTCAATCGCGAGAGCGACGTTCCCATCTGGACTGGTGTGGCCGGCGGTGCGAGTCATCGAGCGGCGCAGCCGGCGATCAGTGCGGATGCGCTTGACGACATCGCGGCGCAGTGGGTGTCTGGTGGTGTGGTGGACTGGCACGGCCTGTATGGCGGTTCGCTGCCGCCTCGGCTCCATCTGCCGACCTACCCGTTTGCGTCCGAGCGGCACTGGATTCCCGAGGTGTCGGTGGCGACCAGCGGACCGGAGAGTGCACTCCCGATTGTCGCTAGCGTCACGGACGTCGCCGGGGACACTGCGACGCGCGTCGAGCAGTCGTGCGAAGCGGTGGCGATGATGTTGGGCGACCTGCTCGGTGTGCCGTCGTCATCAATCGACATCAACGACCACCTGACCGAGGTCGGCTGTGATTCGTTCCATCTGATTGAACTGGCTCGGCGACTCAGTGAACGGTACGGCGTGGAGATTACGCCGTCGGTGTTCTTCGCGCATCCGAGCATCAACCGCCTGGTGGCCCATCTGGAGTCGCGTCGGCCTGACGATGGTCGTCGCGATCTGCACGATCGTCGCGAGCCGGTGACTGCTCGCGAGACAGATCCGATTGCCATCGTCGGCGCCAGCGGGCGATTCCCGGAGTCGGAAACAAAAGAGATCTTCTGGGCACACCTCGAACAGGGGCACGACGTGATTCGGGAGATCCCGCCGGAGCGGTTCGACTGGCGTGACTGGTTCGGTGATCCGAAACGCGACGCGAATCGGACCAACTCGAAGTGGGGTGGGTTCGTCCCGGACGTCGACAAGTTTGATCCGCTGTTCTTCGGCATCTCGCCGAAGGAAGCGGAAATGATGGACCCGCAACATCGGCTGTTTCTCGAAGAGGTGTGGCACACCTTCGAAGATGCCGGATACGCCCCGACGGATGTGGCGGGTCGTGCCATTGGCGTCTTTGCCGGCGTCGAGTTCATGGAATACCAGCAGATGCTGGAGCGGTCGGGACTCGCGTCGAACGCGCAGATGGGGACGGGCAATGCCCACGCGATGCTGGCCAATCGTGTGTCGTATCTGCTTGATTTGCGCGGACCGAGTGAAGTCGTGGATACCGCATGTTCGGCCGGGTTGGTCGCGGTGCATCGCGCAGCGCAGGCCATTCGTGCCGGCGAGTGTGAGTGGGCGATTGCCGGTGCGGTGAGTTTGAATCTTGCGCCGGAGACATGGGTCAAGACGGGGCAGTTGGGCATCCTGTCACCCGATGGACGATGTCGGACGTTTGATGCGCGAGCCAACGGATTCGTCAAGGGAGAAGGCGTCGGCGCGGTGCTGCTCAAGCCGCTCAGTCGTGCCATGGCTGACGGCGATGCGATCTACGGCATTCTGAAGGGCAGTGCGGTCAACCATGGAGGCAAGGCACAGTCGTTGACCGCGCCCAATCCCGTCGCGCAGGCTGCGCTGGTGATGCAGGCGATGCGCGCGGCCGATGTGCCGCCCGACTCAATCGCCTATATCGAAACACACGGGACGGGAACGGTCCTGGGAGATCCGGTCGAGGTCGAGGCCCTCAAGGACGCGTTTGCCCAACTCAGCGCAGAGCGGCAGCAGGTGCCACGACTTGAGACCTGCGGCCTCGGCGCAGTGAAAACAAACATCGGTCATCTCGAACCGGCCGCCGGGATTGCGGGCCTCTTCAAGGTGCTGCTTGCGATGCAGCACGGCGTGTTCCCCGGCAATCTGCATTGTGAGGAGATCAATCCCTACATCGCGCTGGCGGGCAGTCCGTTTTATGTGGTGCGGGCGACGGAAGCCTGGCGGGTGCGGGTGGACGGGCAGGGGCGCGCGTATCCGCGGCGGGCGGGGGTGAGTTCGTTCGGGTTTGGCGGCGCGAATGCGCACGTGGTGGTGGAGGCGGCGCCGGCGGTGTTGCCGCGCGCGGCGGTACCGGGCGCCCACGCGGTGGTGGTGTCGGCGGCGAGTGCGGCGCAGTTGCGGACGCTGGTGACGACGGTGGTGGCGGCGGTGACCGCCGCGGATGCGCCGCCGATGTCGTTGGCGTCGTTGGCGTACACGCTGCAGGTGGGGCGGACGCCGCAGGCGTGTCGGGTGGCGTGGGTGGGGGACTCGGTGACCGCGTGGGTGGCGGCGGCGACGATGTGGCTGCGCGAGGGGACGGTGGGGCCGGCGTCGGCGACCGCTCCGGCGCGGCTGGTGGCTGACGCGGCCGCGTGGCAGGCCGGCGCGGCGGTGGACTGGGCGGCGCAGTGGGCCGTGTCGCCGGGGCGGCTGCATCTGCCGACGTATCCGTTTGCGCGCGAGCGGTATTGGTTGCCGGTGGCGGCCGCGGCTGCGGGCTCATCTGCGGGCGTCGCGTCGGGCGCAGTGGACATGACGGCGGGCATGTCGGCGGACCTCGCGCCACGGGGCGTCGCGGAGGCGGGTGCGACGACGGCGGAGGATCCGGCCACGGTGGTTGTGCTGTCGCCGCAGGATCCGGAGGTGGCGGCGCACGTGGTGCAGGGGCAGCCGGTGTATCCGGCGGCCGGGGTGTTGACGCGCGTGGCGGCGGCTGTGGCGGCGCGCGACGGCGGCGCGTGGGCGGTGACCGACACGGTGTGGCGGCGGCCGTTGGGGGTGATCGCGCCGGTGACGGCGACGCTGTCGCTGCCGCCGGCGGGACAGGCGGGCGCGTGGACGCTGCGCGTGGGCGACACGGTGTATGCCGACGGCCGTGTCGCGGCGGTGCCGGAGTCAGGACCGCTGGCGGCGTGGGTGCCGGTGGCGACGCTGGCCACCGTGCAGGCGGGGCTGACCGTCGCGGCGCCGGCCGCAGATCGCTATGCGGCGTTTGCGACGGCGGGTGTGACGTATGGGGCCGCGTATCAGCGCGTGGCGACGCTGTGGGTCGGTGCGACCGAGACGCTGGGCGCGCTGACATCGGCACCGGGGGCGACGGCGACGACGGTGGTGGATGCGGCGTTGCAGAGTGTGGCGCCGCTGGTGACACCGCCCGCGGGCGGCGTGCCGCTGCCGTATGCGGTGCGGCGGTACACGGCCGCGCGCGACGCGGAGTGGGCGACGGCCGCATGGGTGGCGGGCCGGCAGACGGCGACCGGTGTGGACGTGCAAGTGCTGAGCGCGACGGGCGCAGTCCTTGCGCAGGTCGAAGGCGTGACGGTGCGGGTGGCGCCGGCCGTGTCCGACGCGCGGCCCGATGCCGCGCCGCTGACGGTATACGTCCCGTATTGGGCCGCCGAGCCGGCCGCGTCGGCCCACATCGAAGACGGTGCGACCGATACTGCGGTCACGGCTGGCGTTGTGTGGGTGGTGACGGCAGAGACATGCGACGTGGGTGAGGCGGCGGCTGCGGTGTCTGACGCGCGCGACGCGGCGGTCGAGGCCGCCTGGCGCGCGGCGGTGGTCGCGCAGGTGGGCGCCGCGCGGTGTGTGGCGCAGTGGGACGGGACCACGCGGTTGGCTGCGGTGTGGATCCACAGTGGCGGTCTGTCGGTGGCGGCAGTCTGCGCGGTGTGGCAGCGATTGGCGCGGTCGGCGGCGGCCGACTGGCCGCTCGAGGTGTGGGTGGTCAGTCCCGACACGCCCGACGGCGCGGCGGTGGCCGGA
>JBKJTD010000349.1:0-4759 GCA_046590915.1 Vicinamibacterales bacterium | reverse complement strand
GCTCGACACCACCGCCTCTGGCGGCACCAACATCATGTCCGCGCCCATTCAGTATCTCGGGATGGACGCGCAGGACATGAAATACCGCTACAACTGGAACGCGCCGATCATCTGGAGTCGCCACGAAGCCAACACGTTCTATCACGGCGCGCAGGTCCTGCTGAAGACCTCTGACCTTGGCAAGTCCTGGAAGGAGGTCTCCCCCGACCTCACCCGCAACGAGAAGGCCAAACAGGGCAAGGGTGGCGGTCCGTTCACCAACGAAGCAGTCGGCGCCGAGAACTACGGCACACTCGCCTACGTCGTCGAGTCACCCCACGAAAAAGGTGTGATCTGGACCGGCAGTGATGACGGCCTCGTGCAGCTCACGCGTGATGGCGGAGCCACCTGGAAAAACGTCACGCCACCGAACCTGCCCGAAACACTGATCAACGCGATCGACGTCTCCCCGCACGACAAGGCCACCGCGTACATCGCGACCACCCGCTACAAGTTCAACGACCATGCGCCAGGGCTGTACAAGACGACCGACTACGGCGCGACATGGACGAAGATTGATCGTGGGATTCCGGCCAACGCATTCACCCGCGTGGTGCGGGAAGACGACGTCCGGCGCGACCTGCTGTTTGCCGGCACTGAGCTCGGTGTCTTCATCTCCTGGAACGGTGGGCAGGACTGGTCGCCCTTCCAACTCAATCTCCCCGTCACGCCAATCACCGATTTGCGCGTGCACAAGCACAACCTGATCGCGGCGACCTCCGGCCGGTCTTTCTGGATTCTCGACGATCTGGCGCTCATTCGTCAGTACAAACCCGCTCCGCCGGCGTTCACGGTCTATCAACCCGCGAACGCGTATCTCGCCAACGGCGGCAGCGAACTCAATAGTTCAGACGACGACGTCACGGGCACCAATGCGCTGCGCGGCGTCAACCCCGCGAACGGCATCGTGCTCTACTACCACCTGCCTGAACTGGCCAAAGACGACATCGTCACGCTGACGATCGAAGACGCGAATGGCGAGGCTGTGCGCACGTTCTCGTCGAAGGAAGTCGAGGGATTCAAGAAGTGGGATGGTGGCCCGAGTGCGGAGCCGACGCTGCCGAAGAAGGCTGGTTTGAACCGGTTCGTCTGGAACATGCGGTACGCGTCGATCCCCGGCGTGTCTGGCGTGTATATCGAAGGCAGCTACAGCGGCCACAAGGCACCGCCGGGACAGTATCGGTTTTCGTTCAAGTCCGGCGCGCAGACGGCGGCGACCACCGGAGAGATTCTGGCTAATCCTCTCTACCAGATCACCCCCGCGCAATATCGCGAGTATCACGATGTGATGTCCAGCATGGAGCGCGACTTGACGACCATGCACGAGATGGTGACGCGGCTGCACGACAGACGCACGCAGCTTGAGTCGCTGCTGAAGACTCTCCCTGCCGAGGAGCGCTTTGCTGCCGTCAAGCGCGATGGTGAGGCGCTTGTGAAGAAGCTCAAGGCGTGGGACGACGACATGGTGTCGCGGCGCAGCCGGGCGTATGACGATGTGGAGAACTATGCGCAGAAGTTCACGGCCAACTATCTGTTCCTGATCAATGCGACCGAGAGCGACTTGCCTCGCGTGAATCAGGGAACACTTGATCGCCTTGAAGACCTGGGCGCTGCCTGGAAGGCGCTCAAGACACGCGCGGATGAGATGGCCGAGAAGGAACTCCCGGCACTGAACCGTCGGCTGTGGGAGTTGGGTATCGGCGCCATCTGGAAGTAGGGCGGACTGCTGGGCGTCAGCGTGGTGATGATCCCCGCAGTTCGCGCTGCAGAAACGCCTTGGCGAACTTCCAGTCGCGCATGACACGGTCTCGGCCGATATTGGTCGCCCGCGTGTCCGGACCCAGGGTCACCACGAGCGGGAGGGCCGGCGTGTAGATTCGCAATGTCAGCACGCACTCAGCCCAAGCGCTCGGCCCCGGGGAGTTTTCCGACCGCGCGATCAAAGGTGCCCAGGGGTGTGTAGCCGGCCTTGCGGGCGATCTCCAGCAGGAGGCAATCCGAAAAGCCGAGTGACGGCTTGGTCTTGAAGTGGCCAAGGGCGGCAGACACCACCTCGGGATCCTGGATGGTCAACTGGCGATGATCGAGCAACATCGAGACAGCCTGATGAATCGTACCTGGCGTGAGGTTGTACACCGCCGACAACACCCAGGTCATCTCGGCCAACACCAGCAGCGACACCCACGCGCCGCTTTCAATCCATCGATCGGCCAGCGTGGTCTGCCTCTGGTCGTCACGAGTGACCAGGCGAACGAGCACGTTGGTATCAACGGCGCGCATGTCGTTCACGCATCTGTCGGCGTATACCAGCTTTCAGATCGGTCAGGCTGCGCGCGGCCGGAGGCGCCTGAAACAATGCGGCGTGGATCTCTTCGGACGAATACCGGCCTGTTCGACGCACGACCATCTGATCTCCGTCGTCGTCCCACTCAATCACTGAACCAGGTCCCACGCCGAGACGCCGACGGACTTCCGCAGGCACGGAGATCTGTCCCTGCGCGGTGAGCTTGGATCGTGCCAGGGCCATGCTCGCATATTACCACGGTAATAAACCAGGCCTTCCGGTTTCAACGTCACGCCGGCGCGGGGGTCAGCGCACCTGCGGTGTTGTGCCGAGATCGACAAGCCACACGTCGCTCTCGTAGCGGGCTACGCTGAAGAACGCCAGGCGTTCATCGCGGCTGAGGCGGAACTCGGCGGGCAGCTGGTCGCCGAAACGAGGGAGCGTGACCGCACGCGTGGCACCCGTGGTCGGGTCCACCAGGCGCGGCGCGTTTGCGGGGCCCACAAACAGCCGGCCATCCTTCAGCCACCCATACACGGCACCGCGGACGTCTCCCACGGGCCGGTACGTCCGGCTGGCGATGTCATAGATGGTCACCACGCCATTGACCGTCCCCGCCAATCGCGTGCTGTCGTGGGACCACTGGAGCGCGGCACCGGTCAGCAAGGTGCCCTCGCCGGCAGGTGCGGGCAGGATGTCAGCCACCTGGTCCTTCCAGGGGATTCGCGGATCAAAGATGCCGACGATTCTGCGATTGGTCACGTCCGTGAACGACATGCGGCTGCCGTCAGGCGACCACCGCGGATACAACATCGAGATGCCTTCGGCGTGAGTGAGTTGAGTGAGCTGGCCTCCAGTGGTCGTCGTCCAGATTTCGTACTTGCCGCTGCGATTCGAATAAAACGCCACCACCTGGCCGTCGGGTGACCACTGCGGCCAGCGATCGTAGAACGCGTCGGTGGTTAACTGTCGGACGCCTGTGCCGTCTGCGGCGCTGATGAACAGGTCTTCCTGTTGCAGGAAGCCGGTGCCGAGCACCAGGAACTTCCCGTCGGGCGACGGATCCACGAATCGGAACGCGCGCGATCCGGAGGTGACCGGTTCACTGGCCCCGAGCACGGCTCGCGTGGCATCAAAGGTGGCGCGATGAATGTTGCTCTCCCCAGACCTGGCTTCGTACACCAACAAATGGCCGTTGACAGACATGCGCGCTCGACCGACGTAGTTGGCAGGCGTGGTGACCGGCTCGGGACCTCCGGCTGGGTGCCCCGTCTCAGGATTCATTCGGATGCGCCACAGGTTCATGCTGCCGCCGCGATTGCTGACGTAGTACAGGAACGACCCATCGGCGTTCCACATCGGGCTCCAGTCGACAGGCGCATCATCGGTCACCCGCCACGGCGTGCCTCCAGCTTCCGCGATGGCCCAGATGTCTCGAATGCTGCTCGTTTCGGACCCGCCCTCCTTGCGCCCCAGGCCCCAGTAGGCAATGAACCGTCCGTTGGGAGACCAGGCGGGATTGACCGCGTCTTCGCCGGTGACCTCCGTGACGATGCCTGTCGCGACGTCCACCCGTTGCAGCTTGCCGAGCGCGTTGCGGCTCGTGGCAATCGGCGCCGTGACCGTCGAATAGACCAGGTGTCTGCCATCCGGCGACCAAGCCGGGTCGAACCCTTCCGGAGTGACCCGCCTTGGCGCTTCGCCGGTGCGGCCCATCACGTAGAGCCCTCCGCCATCCCGCTCCGATCGAAAGGCGATGCGTTCGCCGTCGGGGGAGAATGCCGGCTGCCCATCGTACTCGGGTGAGTCGCTGGTGAGGTTGATTGGCGTCTGCCCGCCCACGCCCTGCAGGTAGATGTCCGCGTTTCCCGACACGGTCGACGCGTACAAGAGCCACTTTCCGTCGGGCGACAGTGTGGGTTCGAGCTCTTCACCACTGGCCGACGTCAATTGCAGGTGCTGCAACGTGAGCGCGGGCGCGGACGGTGACGATTGAGGCCACAACGCCGCGGCGAGCGCCAGCAGTCCGACGCCCACGAGACTCGCGGCGATGATCGGCCCTCGCCGGGCCGAGGTCACGGCGGCGAACGCCGGTCGCTGCAGCTCCCCCGAGTCGAGTTCTTCGCGCAGGGTCTGCAATTCGTTCCTGAGGTCCTTCGCGCTCTGAAAGCGGCGATCCGGATCCTTGCGCAAACACGTCTTGAGGATGCGGGCGAAGGCCGACGGCAATGCCGGGTTGATGTCGGTGGGTGCACGGGGCTGGTCCTTGAGCACCGCCGACAGCACGGCCATGCTGGTGTCGCCCTGGAACGGGCGCTGGCCCGTGGCCATCTCGTACAGCATCACGCCGAGCGAAAAGATGTCCGTGCGGTGATCGACGGGCCGCCCCTCCGCCTGTTCGGGAGACATGTACGAGACGGTGCCGACAATGCGCCC
>JBKJTD010000341.1:0-3793 GCA_046590915.1 Vicinamibacterales bacterium | reverse complement strand
CTCAAGCACACGCGCGTCGACGGCCGGATACTCAGCGCCCAGCATTCGATACAGGCCGGCAAGGGTCGCACCGGCCAGCCCCCGACACACTTGCACCAGACCGAGACCGACCAACCGCTGGCTCTCGATCCGGCGCTGCAGGAATGACCAGATCGGCTCGTCCCAACCGGCGTCACCAGTCAGTGCCGTCAAATCCACGCATCCGGCAAGGGACACCGATTCCGGAACGCTCTGCAGCGTCGCCTGTTCCGAGATCACCATCACCTCGTGATCGTCGAACAGTGTCTGAGCGAACGGCCGCAGGGCTGCGCCACAAATAACCACCACCGGCGCGCGATTGCGTGACGGCCTCGGCACCGGCATGGTGGGACGCCACCGCTCCGCGAACAGTGTCGTGATTCGACGCACGTCGATCTGGTCGGGCACCCAATACCGGTCGCGCTCGAACGGATACGTCGGCAACGGGATGGTTCGCCCGGCGCCATCAGGCAGCAATCGATCCCACTCGAGGTCGTATCCCTGCTGGTACAAGTCGGCCAGCGCCAGCAGCCGATCCCGGACGACGTCGGGAGGCACGGCGTCACTGCGGACGTCTTCGAGCACCTGGCGGCCCCACTGCTCAAGGGCGGGCCGTGGTCCTCCAACGGCCTCGCGGGCGGACACCTCAGACGCGTCGGTCTGCCAGCGTTCCAGTGCCTCGATTAACTCGGGCAGCGAACTCGCCACGATGGCGTGACGCACGGCGAAGTGACTCCGCCCGCGCAGCAAGGTCCAGGCGACATCCGCCAGTGCCGGCGCTGTACGACTCAACTCGCAGCGCAAGTCGTCGATGCGACGCGCGAGTGCACTCCGCGACCGGGCTGACAGCGGGAACACATAGGCAGCGCGCCGGGACGTCGTCGAGGGCCGCGCCGGCGACTCCTCGATGATCATGTGCACGTTCGTGCCGCTGAACCCAAACCCGCTGACCGCAGCCCGGCGAGGTTGACCGTCGCGCGCAGGCCACTCTTTCAACGTCGTGTTGAAGTCGAAGACTCGCGCCCCGGCCTCAGCTTCGTCGGTCACATGCGCCAGGTTCAACGTGGGGACCAGTTGGCGATGTGACAGGCACAGCAGCGCCTTGATCACCGACGCCACCCCGGCCGCGGCCAGCGTGTGGCCGATGTTGGTCTTGACTGAGCCGACAGCGCTTCGAGCAGTGCCGTAGACCTCGGCGAGGGCCGCCAGTTCGATCGGATCACCAAGCCGGGTGCCGGTGCCGTGTGTCTCGATGTACCCGACACTCCCGGCCGCAATCCCACTTCGCGCAAGAACGGCGCGTTCAAGCGAGGCCTGCGCCGTCGCACTGGGCGCCGTGATCCCGTTCGTGCGCCCGTCCTGGTTCATCTCGCTGCCGACAATCACCCCGTAGATGTGATCACCGTCACGCATCGCGGCGGCGAGCGGTTTGAGGACCACGGCCGCGACCGCTTCTCCGGGCACAAACCCATCCGCATCACGATCGAACGTCCGGCACTGCCCGGTGGGTGACAACATCCCGCTCTTGCCCAGCAACAGATGCGTGTGCGCAGTGGCCATCACTGACACACCGCCGGCGATGGCAATCTCGTTGGGATGCGCGCGCAGCCGCTCGCATGCCAGGTGCAGGGCCACCAGCGAGGATGAACACGCGGTATCGACCGCCAGACTGGGGCCGCGCAGGTTCAGGTGATACGACAGCCGGGCGGCCAGAATCGCGCTGTTGTTGCCGGCGGCGTGGTGGGAATTCTCCGGCGCATCGGCAAACAACCGGGCGTAGTCGCCCTCCTTGCAGCCGACATAGACGCTGCACGGCTTCCCGTCGAGTATCCGATCGGGCAGACCAGCGTCCTCAAGCGCGCGCCACGCCTCCTGCAGAAACACGCGCTGCTGCGGATCCATCCACTCGGCTTCCACCGGCAGGATCCGGAAGAACTGCGCGTCGAAGCGATCGATGTCAGAGAGAAAGCCGCCCCAGCGGCTGTTGGTTTTGCCGGGCCGCATCGGATCTGTGTCGTACGTGGCGTCGGCATCCCATCGATCGCGCGGCACGACGGTGACACTGGAACGCCCGGCGGCCAGGTTCTCCCAAAACCCCTGCACGTCGTCAGCTCCCGGAAAGCGTCCGGACATGCCGATGATCGCGATGCGGCCGTCATCGTCGGCTGCGACGACAGGTGCGGGCGACGTCTTGGGGACATCGAAGGTCGTCACTGCTGACGGCGCGACGCGTTCGACGTGCGCCGAAAACGCGCGAAGGGTGGGATGGTTGTAGAGATCGGCGGCCTTGAGGTGCACGCCCAGATCCCGGTTGATCGTGTTGACCAGCGCCTGCGCGAGAATCGAATCCACCCCATAGTCGCGCAAGGGCCGGTCGGGTTCGATCGACGCTGGATCGAGTTCGAGCACGGTGCGAAAAGCGACCGCCACTGCGCTGCCCGATCGACGAGCCGACTGCGCGGACGCGGCGATGATGTGCCGCGTCGCGGTGTCACTGGCCGCCAACACCGACACGCCGTTGAACCCGGCGCGCTCCAGTGCCGCGCGCCATTCCTCACACTTCATCAGCGGGCCTTCGCTACCCGTCCTCGCAGGATCGGCACCTGATGCAAATCGCCACCATCCATCCAGCCACCCGAAGGTGACGGTCAGGAACGATTCGAGCACCGTCTGCTCATGCAGAATGAGTCGCCCGCCCGGTTTCAACAACGCGCGGGTATGTGCGAGCGCCGACCGCACATCCCGTGTCGCATGCATCACGTTGGCGGCCAGCACGACGTCGTACGCACCGAGTTCAAAATCCTGCGCGGCCGGATCGCGTTCAATGTCCAATGCGGCAAACCGCGCAAACGGATAGGCTGCGCCGAACTGGCGTGCACCGTGGCGCGTAAACGCGCTGGACACGTCGGTGTAGTCGTAGCGGATCCGATCGCCGAAGATGGCCAGCCCCGCCATGACGTCGGCACTGGTCCCTCCGGTTCCGGCACCAACCTCGAGGATGCGACACGGACCCGAGTGGGCCGCCGCAATCGACACGACCTCGTCACGGACGGCACGCGTCTCGGGCAGCCCCCGATACACGCCTTCGACCAGATGCATCGCTCCGTCTGGGAAGAGCACATCGGTCGCCGCCACTTCGCCTCGAAGGAGTGGGCCAAACATCGCCAGACACGCGTCAACCACCGGGACCCGCGTGTCATCGACAGGTGCCGACATCGAACGCACCTCTCGGCGCACCTCGACCACATCGCCCGAGACGATGAGGATGTCCGCGTCGGCAAGCAACTTCAGCAGCGCCCGGAAGAGATGTCGATGCTGCGGCGCCACGATGAGGCGCCGTTCGAGTACATCAATCGACTCACGGTGCCCGACGACGCCGAACATGCCCAGTGCCGCAAACGCCTGGTGCACCCGGGCCGCGACCCACTCGTCCAGTGACGTCGATGATGCCTGGGCACCAATGGACGCAAGAAATTCCGAGTCGCCGCGCACGACGACCACCTGGGCGTGTGGACCAGCCAGAATCCGCTCGATCGCATCGACCCCTTCGGCGACGCCGATCGAACCCACCCCCTGCGACGCCAGTAGTTTGCGATGCGCGGCGGTTGCCACCGCACCGACCTCGCTCCAGTACCCCCAGTTGATCACGCGGATGGGATAATTCGACGTGCGAGCCGCCGCGCGCCCCCACGCATCCTGGAAGGCGGAACCGGCGGCATAGTTGGCCTGGCCGGCAAGCCCTGCAAACGACTGCACCGACGAGAAACACGCGAAG
>JBKJTD010000063.1:0-2733 GCA_046590915.1 Vicinamibacterales bacterium | reverse complement strand
CTGGGGACGACTCCGCACCCAAATCCTGACCGAGTGGCGCAGCGTCTCGCCGCGGGGGGGCATGTGTGGTTATCGCGCGAATGTACAAGCACAGGACGTCCGGTACGAGGCCGAGTGGACCGAGGTGGCGGCGCCGCAGTCGCCGGCGCCCGCGTGGCCGGCCGACCGCGTGTTGGTCGTCTCCGGCGGTACGGGGGGAATCGGCACAATCCTGACGCGTCATCTGGTCACTCGCGGTGTGCGACGCGTGGCGATCCTTTCGCGGAGCGCCACCCGAAGTGCGGCGCAGGTACGCACATTGGAAGACGCGGGCGTCGCGGTCGCGCTGTATGCGGGGTCCCTGACCGATCGCGATGCGTTGATCGCGTTCCGCGATCGTCTTCACCGCGAGCTTGGCCCGGTCGGTGGTGTGCTGCACTGCGCCGGCGTCGCGGCCACCGAACACCCGGCGTTCATTCGCAAACCGCTCTCAGACGTCCGGGCCGTGTGCGAACCCAAAGTCGCCGGGCTTCGCGTGTTGGACGACGTCTTCGGGGCGGAGCCGCTGGAATTTTTTGTCACGTGTTCGTCGGTCGCCGCAGCGGTGCCATCGCTGGCGTCCGGGCAGTCCGACTACGCGATGGCCAACGCGTACATGGACGCCTTCATCCGGCATCGATCGCTGGAGGTGCCGGGCAGATACCGGTCGATTCAGTGGCCCAACTGGGATGGAGTCGGAATGGGTGGCGCCACAAGCGCGGCCTACGACGCGACGGGCCTGCTCTCACTGACCATCGCAGAGGGGTGCCGCCTATTTGATCACGTCCTCGCCCTGGACGATGTGCCGGTGGTGTTGCCGGCGGTGCATCGCGGGACTGTGCGGTGGCATGTGCCGCCGCCGCAGGTGCACGTGCCGTCCAGTCCTCGTGGCGAGGGCGACAACGCATCGTCCGAATGGCTCGCAGGCATCCTGCGGCGCGAACTGAAACTGACGGGACCGGTGGATCCGGACGTGACGTTTGTCGACCTCGGGCTTGATTCCATCATGAGCGCCGAAGTGATCAAGGTCATCGGGCGCGAGTTGGGACTGACGCTCGAGCCGACCTTGTTCTTCGAGTTCACGACGCTGCGCGCATTGACTCGGCGACTCGCGCCGCATCTGGGCGCGGCGACCGCACCAGCGCCCGTGTCTGCACCGCCGGCCGCACCAGCATCCGCGCCTGCGCCAGCGGCTGCGTCTCACGCGTCGAATGCGGTGGCCGTGATCGGCATGTCGTGCCGGTTCCCAGGGGCGCCGGACATTGAGTCGTTCTGGCACCAGCTGCAGCGGGGGGAGCGATCCATCGGCCCAGCGTCATCATCGCGATCGGCCGGAGTACGGTCCGACCGCGTCGGGGGGTTTCTCGACGACATTCTGCACTTCGACCCGGAGTACTTCCAACTGCGCGCCGAGGACGCGCGGCAGATGGAGCCCGAGTCACGGGTGATGCTGGAAGAGGCGGTGAAGGCGTTTCATCACGCGGGGTATGACCGCCGATCACTCGACGGTGTCCGCGCCGGCGTGTACGTCGGCGCAGTGGGGCACCACTCCATCGCGGCCGGCATTTCCCGCGTATTCAATCTGACCGGGCCCAGTGCGGTGATCGACACGGCGTGTTCGTCGGCGCTGGTCGGTCTGCAGATGGCGATGCGCGCATTGCAGCACGGCGATATCGATTTGGGGCTGGTCGGCGGTGTGCACCTGCTGACCGACGACACGGCATACGGGCTCTTTGACGCGCGGGGGTTGCTGCGCCCCGATGCGTCGTTCCATGTATTCGATCAGCGCGCAGACGGCGTGGTCCTTGGCGAGGGCGCCGGGGCGGTGCTGCTCAAGCCGTTGTCGGCCGCGCAGCGGGATGGCGATCGCGTGCTCGCGGTGATCACCGGCATCGCCGTCAACAACAATGGGCGAACTGCCGGCCCGGTCGCGCCCAATCTCCAGGCCCAGCAGGATGTCGTGGCGGCCGCACTGCGTGCCAGCGGCCGCGAGGCGGGCGAGGTGGGCGCGGTGGAAACCAGCGGGGCCGGGTCGGTCGTCAACGATCTGCTCGAACTCAAGTGCCTGGACGCGGTGCTTGGCGGCGCCGGGCAGCGACGCCAACCCTGTTACCTCGGCTGCGTCAAGCCCGCGATCGGCCACCTGCTGGCGGCCGCAGGCCTGGCGTCGTTGCTCAAAGCGATCCTCGCGGTGTCGCGTGGTGAGCATCCACCGTTTCTGTCGGCCACTGAGACGCTGGCGCACTTCGACTTCGACCGGGCGGGATTCGTGTTTGCGCGCGAGCCTCGTGCGTGGCACGCGGACGGCGGCGTACGGGTGGCCTGCGTCACGTCGTTTCCCGATGGCGGCACCAACTGCGGCGTCATCGTCGAGTCGGTCCCGTATCCGCAGCCGGATGCGCGGCCGTCGCTGCCGGCCCCGCGATTCTCCCGGCGCTCGCTTGATGCAACGCAAGCCACGCCATCGGCATCGGCATCGGCATCGGCCGAGGTGGCCGACACCTTCTGGGCGCTCACGGAATGAAGCTCGTTCTCGACGCCTCAAATCCGTTGCTGCGCAATCACCACGTGTCCGGCCGGGCGGTGTTGCCGGGTGTGGCCTACCTCGACTTGATGTTCCAGGCGGCGATGAAAACCGGTGGGGATTTCAGGACGTGGGAAGTGCGGAACCTCGTGCTTTTTGGACCCTGCATCGTGCCCGAGCCGGGCTCGATC
>JBKJTD010000242.1:0-14391 GCA_046590915.1 Vicinamibacterales bacterium | reverse complement strand
CGGCTTCGTAGCGGGCCGGCGATCAGACTTTGATCGGCAGCGATGCGACCGATCGCATGACCCAGTTCGTGCCCCAGATGGGTTCGACGGTCCCCAGGCGCAGCCGGGGATGCCGGGCGATCAACGCCTGCAGGGCAATGCGGCCTTCCATGCGGGCGAGGTAGTGGCCCAGGCAGTAGTGAATGCCGTGCCCGAACACCAGGAACTGGCGATTGTCTCGTGTCAGGTCGAGGTGGTCGGGGTCGGCAAATCGTGCGGGGTCGCGGTTGGCCGCGCCCATCAGCATTGAAATCATGCTGCCCTTCTTCACCCGCTTGTCGCCGATCGTGATTTCTTCGGTGGCGAACCGCGCGACCAACTGCACCGAGCTGTCGTACCGCGCCAGTTCGTTGATGCCGTCATCCATGACGGCCGGGTCGGCCACGACGCGTTCAAGTTGATCGGGATGCCGCAATAGCGCGAGCAGCCCGTTGGCAATCAGCCCGCGTGTCGTGGCGTTTCCGGCAACCAGCAACAGGCTGCACAGTGCCAGCATCTCCTGTGTGGTCAGGCGCTCTCCGTCCTCTTCAGCCTGAATCAGCCGGCTGAGCAGGTCGTCTTTCGGGTCCCGACGTCGCTCCTCGATGATCCCGCGGAGATAATCCTGAATCCGGTGTTCACCGTCCACGGACTTCTTGATCTCCTCGATCGCGAACGTGCCGGTCGCGCCGGCCATCGCGTCCGACCACTGGCGGAATTGTTCACGGTCGGCGATCGGGACCCCGAGAAGCTCGGCGATCACCAGGAGCGGCAAGGGGGAGGCGAGTGCGCGGACCACTTCGATGTCATCACCCTCGGCGTCATCGAGCAGTTCGTGCGTGATGCGTTCAATGCTCGGGCCAAGTGCGCGAATGGAGTCCGGTGTGAACGCCTTGTTGACCAACGCGCGCAGACGCGTGTGCCTGGGCGGGTCGGACATGATCAGGTTGGGATCGTCGAGCTCCTCCTGGGTCCGTCCGGCCTTGAGCTGCAGCTTTTCGATCCACTTCCACCACTTCGCCGCGTGCAAATCGTTGCCCAGCCGTGGATCGCGCAGCAGTTGGTGCACGTCGGAAAATCTGGTGATCACCCAGCCAGCGCCGAACCAGCTCTTGTGGACCGGATCCCGCTCGCGCAGTGCGTGGAAGGTCGGGTAAGGATTGACCAGCATGTCGGCCGCGAATGGGTTGAACGCGACGCCCGACTGCAGCCGTTCCACCGATCCGAGTGCGCCGGTGGCCAGTCCGACGCCCCACTGTTGCAGTCGTTGCTTCATCGCTTATACCTGGACCGGCAGCGAGACCAGCCCGCGCAGGCCCCAATTGGCGCTCATGCGCGTGATGCGCTGGTCGCCCAGCCGGACGTTCGGAAACCGTTCCAACAGGACGCGCAGCATGACGGTGGTTTCCAGACGCGTGAGCGCGGCACCGAGGCAGTAGTGGATGCCTCGGCCGAACGCCAGATGCTGGTTGTTGGGCCGACTCAGGATCAACTCGTCCGGCCGATCGAATCGCGCCGGGTCTCGATTGATGGCTCCGACCAGCAACAACAACGTCTGGCCCTTCTTGACCGGGACGCCGCGGAACTCGAAGGGTTCAGTGGCGAATCGGCCATCGACGACAATGGGACCGTCATAGCGCAGGAGTTCTTCAACGGCTGTTGATGCCAGGCCCGGATCCTGTGTGAGCAACTCGAGTTGATCGCGGTGTTGCAGCAGGGCCAGCATTCCGTTGCCCATCAGGTTCGCGGTGGTTTCGTTGCCACCGACCAGCAACAGGGTGCAGATGGAAAACAACTCGTGCATGCTCAGGCGGTCGCCCTGCTCTTCGGCCTGCACGAGCCGCGTGAGCAGGTCATCCTGCGGGTCAACCCTGCGTTGGTGGATGATGGTCGTGAGGTAGGCCTGATACGCGCGTTCCGCCTTCACCGCGACCGTGAAGTCCGGCAGGTTGGGGTACTTGTAGCCGCGCAGGATGTCGTCCGACCAGCTCCGGAATTGGGCGAGGTCGTTCCGTGAGATGCCCAGCATCTCCGCGATGACGATGACGGGCAGCGGATGGGCGAGGCCCGTCATCAGGTCCAGCGGCTGCTGCGTCGCGGCGGCGTCGAGCAGGTCATGGACGATGCGTTCAATCCGCGGCGTCAGCGCCTGCAGCGATGCCGGGGTGAACGCCTGATTGACCAGTCCCCGCAACCGGGTGTGCCGGGGCGGGTCCGAGTGCAACATGTCGGGGTTGTCGAGTTCGTCCTGGGTTCGTCCGGCCTTGAGCTGCAGTTTCTGTGTGCGCGGCCAGAGGCTGCTCTCGCGGGCGTCATTGGACAGGCGCTTGTCCTGGAACACGTCGAGGGCGTCGGCGTACCTCGAGATGATGAGCGGCCCGACACGACTCTTGTGGACGGGCGAGATCTCGCGCAGCCGATGGTAGTACGGATACGGGTTGTCGAGCTGGCGCGGATCGAGCGGGTTGAACCCGATGCCGCTTTCCCATCGTTCGACTCTGGCCGCCACGCGCATCACGCCGCGGAGCATGGCCGACTGCAGCGACTCGCTGAGCGTCATTTCCGCCAGAAGACTGCGTGATGATCGACGGCTTCAAGTGGCGCCGCGATCCCGTGTTGGGCGCGGTACGCCTCCACGGCTTTCCGGCAGTCGGTGAACGACGAAAAATCGTCGACGATGCAGAATCCGCCGGGAGACAATTTCGGGTAGAGGTGGGTGAGGGCGTCCATCGTGGAGTCGAAGAGGTCGCCATCGAGTCGCAGCAACGAGAGTGTGTCAGTCTGCACCGTCGGCAGGGTGTTGGCGAAGTACCCTTCCACGAAGACCACCTGGTCGTCGAGCAATCCATACCGGGCGAAGTTGGACCGCACACCGTCGAGGCTCGTGTCACGGCTGGGGATCGCCATCTTGTCGCCGTTCCTGAGGATCTGCATCACGTAGTCGACCAGGTCGTCGCTGGGGTCTTTGGTGTCGGGCAGGCTCTTGGCCGGATTGATTTTCTGCAGGACCTGGAAAAATTCGCGTTGCCAGCCCTTGTGGGGAATCGACGCCGCCCCTTTGAGCGCCCACTGCACGACGGCCGGCGGCGGCGAGGTCGGTTGCGCGACGAAACTGTCGCAGACGAAGACGCGCCGTGTGGTGTCGTGGTGCGCTTTGAGAATCGCCCGCATGAAAATCGTGGCGCCGCCGCCCAGAACGCCGGTTTCAATGACGTCCCCGGGAACATTGCGCGCCAGCACCTCCTCGAGGCACGTCTGGATGTTGGTGAGACGCTTCAAGCCGATCATCGTGTGCGCCGCCGTGGGGCCGTCCTCACCGGTCACACGCTTGTCGAGGTGAAAGCGATCAGCGGCGGTGATGGTCTTGTTCGTGCGATCGAAAATCCACGAGGGCGTGTCCTCGTACAGGATGTTGGCGACGGCGCGTTTCATCAGATCCAGATACAGCGCTCGAGGATCGGCATCCTGCGGTAACGGTCCGAGATCATGTTCAAGGTACGACGCAGGTGATGTCGACGATGTGGCGCTCATGCGAGACAGGGATTATATATAGAATTGACTTTTCTTTTGTGCCGAAATCAACGAGGATTCCCGACGTGATGACAAGGATGCCGATGCCGATGCGACTGCTGGGAGCGACGTTCCTGAGTGCGTTGGTGTTGTTCATCTGGGGCGCGGTGTCATTGCTGGTGGTGCCTGGCCGTGACTCAGTGGTGCTCAAGGTGAAGGATGAAGCGGCCGTACTGAGCGCGCTGGCGCAACACGCGCCGGCGTCGGGCGTGTACGCAGTACCGATCAATCACATGGAGTACACCGCGACGTCACCTTTTGCGATGGTGATGTACCGCCCCGGCGGCATGGGGATGACGCCGGGCGCCGTGATGGGCGTGAGTTTCCTGACGTACTGGTGTGCGGCGATGGTGGCGGCGGTGTTGCTGCGCCGAACCGCCGGGTTGACGTTCGCCGGTCGCGTACTGTTTGTCATCAGCCTTGCCGTCTTCGCGTCACTGGTGTCCCACGTGCACTACTGGACGTGGATGGGCGCCAGTGCCGGCTTCACCCTGATGGCGATGCTTGATCTGCTCGTGGGCTGGGGACTGGCCGGGCTGGTGCTGGCACGCTGGGGCACCAACGAGCCGGGGACCGCATGACGCGCGCCGACATTTTCGACGTGGTCAAACAGCAGATCCTCGACGTCCTGCCCGATCTCGATCCCGACCGGATCCACGAAGACCAGAGCATGCGTGACCTGGGCGCGAATTCGATCGATCGTGCCGACGTCATCGTGCAGACGATGGAGCACCTCGGGGTGAAGTTTCCCATCGCCGAACTGACGGGCGTCCAGGACCTGCGCGGTCTTGTGGATCTCCTGGTCGCCAAAGTTCGGGGAGGCTGACGTGCAGGTCGCGGTGACCGGCATCGGCGTGGTGACGCCGGTGGGCACGGGGGTCGAGGCATTCACCCGCGCCCTGCGGCACTCCGTGCGCGGCGTGGTCAGTGACGGTGTGATGCGGCTGCCCACAGTGGATCCCATCGCGCAGCTGGAGGCCGTCGGTGCCTCGCGCGATCTGGTGGCGGGCGCCGGCCGTGTGCTGCGACGCGCCCCGACACCTGTCCTGGTGTCGGCCTGCGCGGCGGTCGAGGCCTGGCAGCACGCCGGCCTGCTGGACGCCTCGCCATACGCCGCGGAAGACATCTCGCTGGTCGTGGCCGGCAGCAACCTCAATCAGCGCGGTACGTGGGAGATGGCCGCCAAGTACGCGTCGCAGCTGGACTTCGTCCCTCCCAGTCATGGCCTGCATTTCATGGACACCGATCACGTGGCTGTGATCAGCGAGTTGTTGAACGTGCGCGGCGAGGGCGTGACGATTGGTGGCGCTTCGGCCAGCGGCAACGTGGGCCTGCTCCACGGCATGCGGCTGGTGGCCGACGGCAGGGCGAGAGCGTGTATCGTGGTGGGTGCCATGACCGACCTGTCTCCGCTCGAGTGGCACAGCCTGCTGAACATGGGCGCCATGGCCGCCGACGGGGAATGCAGGCCGTTTGATCGCGCTCGACGGGGGTTTGTCTACGGCCAGAGCAGTGCGTGCCTGATTCTCGAGCGAGCCGATGAGGCGCGCGCACGTCAGCAGCCGGTGTACGCCGTGATTCGCGGCGCGGCCCAGTGTCTGGATGCGAATCGGTCGAGTGACCCGCGTCGCGAGGGCGAGGTGCGGGCGATGCGCCTGGCGCTGGCTGATGCGGGTGTCGACGCGGCCGACGTCGACTACGTCAACACCCACGGCACCGGATCGGTCGTCGGCGATGCGGTGGAGGCAGAGGCGTTGGCGGAGGTGTTCGGGGGTCGGCTGCCGGACGTCTGGCTCAACGCGACCAAGGCGCTGACCGGCCACGGGTTGACGTCGGCCGGTGTCGTGGAGGCGGCTGCCGTGGTTCTGCAGATGGCCGGCGGTTTTCTGCACGGCAACCCGAATCTCGATCATCCCATCGTCCCGGGCCGGTGGGTGCCGGCCGTCGGTAGTCAGACCGCCTGTCGTCTGGCGCTGAGCAACAGTTTCGGTTTCGGAGGGATCAATACCGCCGTGGTGATTGAACGTGGAACAGGGAGAGTGACCGCGTGAGTGTCGGCATCGAAGCCATCAATGCCTACTGCGGCAGAACGTGTATCGATATCCGTGAGCTGTTCGAAAAACGTGGCCTGGACCTGGAACGGTTTGCGAACCTGATGATGGAACGCAAGTCGGTGAACCTGCCGTGTGAAGATCCCGTCACGCTGGCCGTCAATGCGGCCAAGCCGATTGTGGATGCCCTCAGTGCGGAGGAGCGCGGCCGGATTGAGTTGGTCATCACCTCCACGGAGTCGGGCCTCGACTTCGGCAAGTCGCTCAGCACATACATTCACGACTATCTGGGCCTGAGCCGGACTGTCCGCCTGTTTGAGATCAAGCAGGCCTGTTACGGCGGCACTGCAGCGTTCCAGATGGCGGCCAATGTCGTCGCGGCGGGCGCGTCACCGGGAGCCAAGGCGCTGGTGATTGCCACCGACATCGCGCGCGCGGCCGCCAAGGGCACCTACGGCGAACCGTCGCAGGGAGTCGCGGCCGTCGCCATGCTCGTCAGCGACACGCCCGCGATCTTCGCGCTCGATCACGGGGCGTCCGGCTGCTACGGCTACGAGGTGATGGATACCTGCCGGCCGCTGCCCGAACTCGAAACCGGGGATCCGGATCTGTCCATCCTGGCGTACCTCGAGTGTGTGGAGGCCACATTCAAGGCCTACGGCGATCGCGTCGACGGAGCCGACTACGCGTCGACCTTCGATTACCTGGCGTTTCACACACCGTTTGCGGGTATGGTCAAAGGGGCACACCGCCATGCAATGCGCAAATTCACGCGCACGGCGGCGCCGCAGGTCGAGCAGGATTTTCAGCGGCGGGTCGCGCCTTCGCTCCGCTACTGCGTCGAGGTGGGCAACGTGTATTCGGCCACCGTGTACCTCGCGCTGTGCAGCCTGATCGACCACGCCGCACTCGAGCGCCCCTCCCGCGTCGGCGTCTTTTCCTACGGGTCCGGCTGCTCGTCGGAGTTCTACAGCGGCGTGGTCACGCCCGACGCCGCCGTCCGTGTCGGCCGGATGGGGCTCGCCCGGCACCTGGCCGCGCGACGACAGCTGTCGATGGATCGGTATGATGCGCTGCTCGATCTGAACATGGAATGGATCTTCGGCGTGCAGGACAAGGTCGTTGATCTGTCGCCCTTTCGCGATCTCTACGACGAGTTGTTTGCCGGCCAGGGCCTGCTGGTGCTCAAGGAAGTGAAGGGCTTCCATCGTGTGTATGGCTGGAGTTGATCCATCGTCAACCGCCGCACTCACCATTGAGCGACGCCACAAGGTGGCCTGGCTCACGTTTGACCGTCCGGCCCGGCGCAATACGCTCACACAACAGACCTTGAACGAATTGGCGTGTGCGCTGGACGCGTGCGAGCACGACGCCGATTGCCAGATCGTGGTGCTGCAGGGCCGCGACGGATTTTTCTGCACGGGGATGGACTTCGTCGAAATGGCCGACCGCGTGGGGCGCGACAACGCGCAGGACGCCGCCGACGTCCACTACATGGATGTGCTGCGGCGTATGGCGTCGAGCAGCAAGGTCATCGTCTCGGCCGTGGACGGTCAGGTCATGGCCGGAGGCGTCGGCCTGCTGGCCGCGAGCGACTTGGTGATCGCCACGCCGGCCAGCCGCTTCAGTCTCCCCGAAGCGCTCTGGGGCTTGCTGCCCGCGTGTGTGCTGCCGCTGCTCATCCGCCGGATCGGATTCCAGGCGGCGTACCGGATGACCCTGACCACGGAAACCTGGAACGCCGACCAGGCGCGATCCGCGGGACTGGTCGATGACGTGGCGACTGATCTGGACGACGCCATCCGGCGCGCGGCGGTGCGCCTGACACGACTGGATGCCGAGACCGTACGGCGCATGAAAGCCTACTTCAGGAAGATGTGGTACCTGTCGGAGGCGATGGAAGAGATGGCCATCGCCGAAATTGAGTCGTTGGTGCACGATCCCAAAGTGCAGGACAACATCCGCCAGTTCGTGCAGCACCAGAAGTTTCCGTGGGACCGACGCGTATGAAAATCACGATTCTGGCGTATGGCTCGCTGGGTGATGTCCAGCCGTACGCGGCGCTGGGCGCCGGCCTGCAGCGGAGCGGCCACGACGTCACGATTGCCGCCGACCCATACTTCGACGCGGTCGTTCGTGCGCAGGGGCTGGCGTTGGCGCCAGTGTCAGGCAATCCGCTGGAAGTGTTTGGCAGTGAGGCTGGTCAGACCGTGGCCGACAGCGAGGCCGGCGTGCTGGCGCGAATGAAGGCCTACGGCGCCTTCAACCGTGAAATGACGGCGCACATTGAAAAAAATCTGGTCGACAGCTGGCAGGCCTGCCGGCACGCCGAAGTCCTGATGTTTTCATTCAACGCCTTTGGCGGATATCACATCGCTGAAAAACTCGGCGTGCCCGCCTTCGCGGTGGCCATTGCGCCGTTCACGCGCACGCGCACGATGCCCAGCATCAACTTCGCGCCACGACCGAGCCTCGGTGGTCGCTACAACCTGATGACGCACACGATGACCGAGCGGCTGTTCTTCATGCCGCCGTCCAGCCACGCGATCAATCAGTGGCGGACGACAACGCTGGGGATTCCGCCGTTGCCGAAATCGGGGTTCATGCGTCGTCTGGCCGAGACAGACACCATGCCGGTGCTGTACAGCTTCAGCCCGGAGTTGCTGCCAACGCCCGCCGACTGGCCGGCCTGGGTGCATGTGACCGGCTATTGGTTCCCGGAACGTGATCCGCAGTGGCACCCGGATCCGACGCTCGTGGATTTTCTCGCGGCGGGACCGCCACCGGTGTACGTCGGATTCGGCAGCATGTCGGCCAAAGCGGGCGGGCGCACCTCCAGAGCCAAGGTGGATCTGGTCGTGGGCGCGCTGGCCCACGCCGGCCAGCGCGGCATCGTGTCGTTCGGAACCGACGTGCCGGTCGATCTGAGCCTGCCACCAACCGTGTACGCCGCCGGAGCTGTGCCCCACGACTGGTTGTTTCCGCAGGTGTCGCTGACGGTGCACCACGGTGGCTCGGGCACCACGGCGCAGAGCTTGCGCGCGGGTGTGCCGATGGTGGTGACACCGTTCATGTGGGACCAGCCTTTCTGGGCGCGGCGTGTGCAGGAATTGGGAGTCGCCCCTGCGCCTGTGTCCAACAAGCAGCTGTCCGCAGCGGTGTTGGGTCAGGCGATCCGGGAGGCGGTCGGCAACCCTGCCATGCGCGAACGGGCGCAGCGCCTCGGTGAGCGTGTGCGCCGAGAATCGGGCGTCGAACGCGCGGTGTCGGTTATCAACGGGCGGTTGCGCGGGTGATCGCCCCTGAAGATCTGGGCGCGCAGGCATTCCGCGACGCTCACCGCGTCCGGTATGCCTACGTCGCGGGTTCCATGTACAAAGGCATTGCGTCCAAGGAGATGGTGATCCGGATGGCCCGCGCCGGACTGCTGTCGTACCTCGGCACTGGCGGGATGCGGCTCGACCGCGTGGCTGACGACCTGCGTGCCATCTTGGCGGCGCTTCCTCCCACTGCGTCGTTTGGTGCCAACCTGCTTTGCAACCTGGCACAGCCCGAGGTCGAGGACCGGACGATCGATCTATATCTGGATCTCGGGATTGCGCGCATCGAAGCGGCCGCGTTCATGCAGATGACGCCGGCCCTGGTGCGCTACCGCGTCACCGGGCTGAAAGCACGGCCGGACGGGTCTATTGCCATTGCGCACAACGTCCTCGCCAAGGTCTCGCGACCCGAAGTGGCCGAGGCCTTCATGGGCGCTCCACCGGCGCGCGTTGTCGCGCACCTGCTCGAGGCCGGACGCATCTCCCCCGATGAAGCGAGGCTGGCCGCACTGGTGCCGATGTGCGACGACCTCTGCGCCGAGGCCGACTCGGCCGGACACACTGACAACGCGGTCGCCTATGCGCTGGTCCCGGCCATGGTGCTGTTGCGTGACCGCCTGATGGCGCACCACGGGTTCGCCACGCCTGTTCGCGTCGGAACCGCCGGAGGGCTCGGAACGCCCCAGGCGATTGCCGCAGCCTTCGTTCTTGGTGCCGAGTTCGTGTTGACCGGCTCGGTCAACCAGTGCACCGTCGAAGGCGGGATCAGTGACGCCGCCAAGGATCTGCTGCAGGCCGCCAACGTCCAGGACACGACGATGGTGCCGGCGGGCGACATGTTCGAGATTGGCGCGCGTGCGCAGGTGCTCAAGCGCGGCCTGTTTTTTCCCGCTCGCGCGAACAAGCTGTATGAGCTGTATCGTCGGCACGGTGCCTGGGAGGAAATCGATCAGGCCACCCGGACGCAGATCGAAACCAAGTATTTCAAACGGCCGGTCGCCGACGTCTGGGAGGAGACGCGTGCGTACTACCAGCGCACAGCACCGGCTGAGCTCGACAAGGCCGCGCGTGATCCGAAACACCGACTCGCGCTGTTGTGCCGGTGGTACTTCGTGCATACCGCCCGACTGGCACTGAAAGGCTCCGAGGACCAACGGGTGGACTACCAGATCCACTGTGGCCCCGCGCTGGGCGCCTTCAACCAGTGGGTCAGGGGCACGCCGCTGGCCGAGTGGCGACGACGCCATGTCGACGACATCGCTGAGCGCCTGATGACGGGAGCCGCGCAGTGGCTCGATCAGCGCGCGGCCGAGTGGCTCAGGCCCGAGCCGCCGCGGCCGTGACCAGTGTTTCGGTCTCGGCCACCATCGCCTCAAGCAGCGCGCTCGCGTCATAGCCGGTGTTGGCCGGCAATGTGAGACCGAGGCACACATCGTCCTGGTACTGCGTAATGCTGACGCCGAGATGGCACCCGGCCAACTGCGACGCGATGACCCAGAAGTACCACGCGTCGATGCGCCGGCCCGCCAGAAAAAACGGATCCTTCGGACCAGCCAGGTTCGAGATGATGCCGCTTTGCTTGTGCGCCTGACTGCGGAACATCCTGATCAGCAGACTTTGCGGCATGCGGTGAAACGACGAGAACGACTTGTATTGCATCAGTGGTTCGCCGGCCTCCATGCTGTTGCGCATCTGTGTCGCGATCGCCGCGGCTCGCGCGGAGCCATCCTCAAGGCCGACCGGCAGTTGAATGGAGATCGTGCCGAGGTGGTTGGTGAGGACTCCCTGCTTGTGCATCAGCGCAAGACTGCGCGGCGAATGCAGGTCGACGGGAATGCTGACGGTCATCCGGGTCCGGTCCGGATCCTGGCCTCGTTGAGCCAGATGCCGCCGCATGGCGCCGCTGACACCGGCCAGCACCAGGTCGTTGAGCGTGCACTGCATGGATGTGGCGGCGGCTCGGAGTCGCGATCGTGAGAGCGGACGACTGAACGCGAGGACCTTGGCGTCACTCGGCTGGAGCGTGAACCCGGTGTCGTGATCCTTCGTGAAGGCCGAAAACGCCTTGCTGATGGCACGGAGCCGAATTCTGAAACGGCGCAGCCACCGACCGATGACGCCTTCGTCGGGCGGGTAAGTGAGTCGGCGCGCGGATGGCGGGCGGATCGCGTCGGCCACGGCCTTGTGTTTGACGCGTGTGCCGGGACGCTCGAGGCGCTGCAGCGACTCGTCAGCTGACGAGGCCAGGATGCCGGTGGCAATGGTCTGCAGAGACCGGCCATCGCCGTACGCATGATGAATGCGAAGGACCACCGCGGCGCGATCCTCGTAGTGGGGAATGTATCTGACTTCCCACAGAGGTCGCGTGTGATCGAGTGGCGTGGTCAACAGGTCACCCAGCCACGCCTGCAACTGTTTGTGGGTGCCGGCCACACCGTCGGGCACCACGTGGACGTGCCGTGCGATGTCAATGGGGCCGGTGGTCTCCCAGTAGAACTGTTTGCCGACTCTGACCGGCCGCTGACACAGGCGCTCGAACTGGGCATAGCGATGTTCGACGCGGTTTTTCAGGACCTCCAGATCCAGCGGGCCCTCCAGTTCGAACAGCACGTGCACGACCGACCACAGAGAAGCCTCGGGGATGACGAAGTACACCAGCTCGACTCCGCGCATCGGCTCGAGTTCGGCAAGGGGCGCAGTCGATTCGGGGTAGTCGGTCATGCGGGTTCTCCAGTAGTACTCGGCTGGGTGAGTGCGTCGACTCGCGCCACATTGCGCCCGAACGGCGTGATCAGGGACACACACCGGTGGTGTGTGTCTTTCGGAAGGTTGTATTTGACAAACGTTGCGAGGGTGCCCGACGGACCGCAGTCAACGTAGATCGGCGACTGTTCGCGTTCCAGCATCGCAATCGTCTGCCGGAACGCCACCGGTTCACGAGCGGCCCGCCAGAGCGTGTCGGGAAGCTCACGTGTGGTGACATCGGCTCCCCGACTCGACACGATCGGCATCGTCGCCGGTCGCCTCGGCACGGCCTGGAGGGCGAGCCGGCAGTCGGCCTCGAACGGATCCATCCATCGCGAATGAAATGCCTGACAAACCGGAATGAGTTGCGTCGTGATGCCTGCGTCCTTGAGATGCGCGCCGGTGATGGCGATTGCGGGTGACGGTCCGCTCACCACGAAGTGACGGTCGAAGTTGTCGGCGGCCAGTGAGGTGTCGGCGAACCAGGCCGGGTGACGGTCCATGAGGTCACGCGGGCCAAACACCGCCAGCATTCCACCGGGCGGAGACTCGCGCTCGACGACCTGCGCCTGTTGCACCAGGCAGTCGAGGGCCGCCTCAGGCGTCAGGACGCCGGCCACCACATGCGCGACCCATTCGCCAAGGCTGTAGCCGAGCACCACGTCAGGCGTCAGGCCGCGAGCGCGCAGCGCCTGCGCGAGACTGAACTGGACGCTGAATAGCGCAGGATGCGTGTATACCGTGCGATCAAATGGCGCAAAGCGATCCGCGCGCGGCTGGTAGATCAGATCACTGAGCGACGTGCCAAGGCAGGGAGCCACGTGCTGACTGCATCGATCCATCGTGGCGCGAAACACGGCATCCGTCGTGTAGAGGTCCGACCCCATCTGATAGTACTGGGAGCCTTGACCTGAAAACATCCAGACGAGTGCGCGCGACGTCACGCGCCGCAATGTACACGGAATTCACATCGTCACCAAGCGGTGGATGTCATCGGTGCGAGGTCCAGATGCAGGGTGGACAAGCGGGGGATGACCAGCGTCATGACGGTGGGACCGATCTGCCAGGTCTCGAACCGGTACTGTCGGAAATGCTCGAACTCGCCGCCACTCGATACGGGGTGCTCGACGAGGTTGGTGACGGCGAGCAGGGGGAACGGCACGGTGAGTCCGCATCGCAGAACTTTTGACAGCGCTTCCTTGGCGGTCCAGATCATCGTGGCGTGGGGGGCGCCGTGCCGCCATGCCGAGCGGGCGCGGTCAAACTCCCCCGGCAAAATCTGCGAAGCCATGGTGGCCGTCCGATCCGGGTCGTCGTCCTCGACGTCGATGGCCATCGGATGCTGTTCGGGAAACGCTACGGCACAGGCGAGCCGGCCAGAGTGAGTGATGGTGATGCCGAGAGGCTCGGGCAGTCCGGGTCTCACGACCGGCTGCTGAAAGACGCCGGCCACAATCTCGATGCGCGTGGCGTCATCCACACCAGCACGTGCGAGGAGCGCCTCCTTGGCAGCATGGCGCCCCAGCAAGTACGAGCGCCGACGCCGTTCGGTGGGCAACGTACGGAAGTACTCGAGTTCCCGCTGATGCAGGAACGTGCCGCAGCGGTCGCGCAGAGCGGGGTAGTCGTCAACGGCCGCCCAGGCCAGTGTGGCGGCATAGGTGGCGTCCCGCCTGGTCAATGTGATGGGAATGACTGGCGGCACGGTGTGCATGGTGACACGGAAGCCTCCACCCTCTCAGCGTGCACCGAGGCGTCGAGCTGTAAATCTTTCGCAACAGCCCGAATGGGCCCCTCTGCAAGAGCCAAGCCAGACTAAAATGTCAGGATGTCCGCCCCCCGCAGAAACGATCTCGTGCTGGAGTCCGTCCGGCGCCTGCTGCGGATGGGGGCGACCCCAAACCTCCTCAACCTGCTCCAGAAACAACATCCGGCCGATCTGGCCCAGGTCTTTGCCGAACTGACCGACAAAGACTGCCACGCGGTCTTCAACATCCTGGTCGAACGCAACGGCCGACTGGCCGTCGAAGCCCTGTCGGAACTGGGCCCGGAAAAAGGCGCGTTGCTGCTGGCCGACCGGCCGGCAGAGGAGATCGCGCGACTCCTGCAGGAAATTCCCTCCGACGACGGCGCAGCCCTGATCGACCACCTGCCCGACGAACTCTCCGCCATCGTCCTCGACCTGATCAGGCCGAAGGCGGGCGGCGGCGTCTCGGAACTGCTCGAATACGACGAACAGACGGCGGGCCGTTTGATGAACCCGCACGTCTTCGCCCTGCCGGAAGATCTCACGGCGGGTGAAGCCATCACGGCCATCCAATCGGCGCGCGACGTCGAAATGGTCTTCTACCTCTACGTCGTCGACCAGCGCCGCCACCTGGTGGGCGTCACCTCGCTGCGCCGGCTGATCCTCGTCTCGCCCGACACGCCGCTCAAACGCATCATGACGTCGGATGTCTACAGCGCGCGCGTGGACGTCGACCAGGAGGAAGTCGCACGCCAGGTGGCCTCCTACAACCTGCTGGCGATCCCAGTCGTTGACATCGAAAACAAACTGGTCGGCGTCATCACGGTCGACGATGTCATTGACGTGCTCAAGGACGAAGCGACCGAGGACGTGTTCCGGCTGGCTGGCGTCTCGGCCGAAGACGGTGTGCTGACGCCGCCGCTCGAGTCGCTGAAGAAAC
>JBKJTD010000231.1:0-16376 GCA_046590915.1 Vicinamibacterales bacterium | reverse complement strand
ATGGGGCAATGCGCGGATAGAATTGCGCGCGTGGAAGCGATGACGTTTGGCGCGACGTGGGATGGTGAGGGGACACGATTTGTCGTCTGGTCGAGCCATCCTTCGGTGGACCTGTGCCTGTTTGAATCGGCGGACGCGGACTTCGAGATCGCGCGTGTACCGATGGAACTCCACGACGGGGTGTGGCAGATCTATCTCCACCACGTCGGTCCGGGGATGATCTACGGCTTCCGGACAACTGACCCGGCGGGGGTGCTGTTTGATCCGTACGGGCGCGCCTTTGCCGAACCGTTTTCCTGGACGCATGGGCGAACGCCGCGGGCGGTCGTGATCAGCGACACGTTTGCGTGGGGCGACGATGCACATCCGCATGTGCCGTGGACTGAGACCGTCATTTACGAAATGCATGTCAAAGGTTTCAGCGCGCGGCATCCGGGCATTCCGGCCAGCCTTCGTGGCACGTACGCAGGCCTGGCCACGCCAGAGGCCACTGCGCACCTGACTTCACTCGGCGTCACGGCCGTGGAACTGCTGCCCGTGCATGCGCGCGTGGATGAGCCGGCCTTGTTCACACGTGGCCTGACCAACTACTGGGGCTACAACACGCTTGGTTTTTTTGCGCCGGAGCCTCGCCTCGCTGCCGCGCAGACGCCGCAAGGCGTTGTGGAGGAGTTCAAGCACATGGTGCAGACGCTGCACCGTGCCGGCATCGAGGTGATTCTCGACGTGGTCTACAACCACACGGCCGAAGGCGATGAGACGGGACCGACGCTGGCGATGAGAGGGTTTGACCCCGAGCGGTACTATCGACTCCGCTCCGACGGTCCGATCCAATACGAAGATTTCACCGGCTGCGGCAACACACTCGATACACGGCAGCCACGTGTCCGGCGGCTGATCCTCGACAGCCTCCGTTACTGGGTGCAGGAGATGCATGTCGACGGCTTCCGGTTCGATCTGGCATCCGCACTTGCGCGCCGGGATCATCACTTCGACGCTGCGGCTCCCCTGCTCAGCGAGATTCAGACTGACCCGGTGCTCTCACGTGTGAAGTTGATTGCCGAACCCTGGGACGCGACAGCCGAAGGGTATCGCGTGGGTCAGTTCCCCGCCGGATGGGCCGAGTGGAACGGCCGGTATCGAGACGACGTGCGGCGGGTCTGGCGGCGCGAGGCCGGCACCCGCGCCGCACTGGCGACACGACTGAGCGGCAGCAGCGACCTGTACGACACGCCGGGCCGGGGCCCGACGTCGAGCATCAACTTCGTCACGTCACACGACGGGTTCACCCTCGCGGACCTCGTGTCGTACGCGGACAAACACAACGAGAACAACGGCGAAGGCAATCGCGACGGTGAGTCACACAACCTGAGTCAGCACTTCGGCGTCGAGGGACCGACCAACGACGCAGAGGTGCTGGCGCGCCGGGCCCAATGCCAGCGGGATTTTTTCAGAACGCTGTTTGCCTCACTCGGCGTGCCGATGATCAGCGGTGGCGATGAGCTGGGACGCACCCAACTCGGCAACAACAACGCGTATTGCCACGATTCCGAATTGACGTGGACGCCGTGGCTAGTGGATGACGGCGCCGATCTCGACCTGCTGCGCTTTGTGCAGCAACTCGCGGCCTTGCGGCGCGCGACACCCGCCCTTCAGCGCGCGACGTTTTTCAGCGCTGATGGTACCGACGTGGTATGGCTCCGGCCTGACGGCACACCAATGACGGGGGGGGACTGGCACGACCCCGAGGCGCGGGGGTTGATCATGCGGTTGTTGCCGGAACAGATCGACATCACGTTCGCATAGGTGTTCGGAGCCGTCGGGCTGAAGCCCGGCTGCTCCGAAGAAAACGCCCCTAGAGGCTCCAGCGCAACAGCACCGACCCGACGGTGAATCCTGCGCCGACTGACGTCAACAGCACGAGGTCCCCCTTTTTGAGCCGCCCGTCCGCGCGGGCGTCTGCCAATGCGAGTGGAATCGTGCCCGCCGTGGTGTTGCCAAACCGTTCCAGGTTGATGACGACCTTGCCGGGATCGAGTCCGATCCGTTCTGCCGTGGCTTCGATGATGCGGCGATTGGCTTGGTGCGACACAAAAAGGTCGAGATCTGATCCCGTCAGCTTGTGTCGTTCGAGCAATCGCTGCGCAATCTCGCCGCTCTTCTTGACGGCAAACTTAAACACCGCTGCGCCATCCTGCTTCACGTAGTGCTGACGCTGGTCCACGGTCTCATGGGACGCCGGGCGGCGGCTGCCGCCGGCGGGCATGCAGAGCGAGGGTCCGCCATGGCCGTCAATTTCGTGCAGAAAGTCAATAAGGCATGGCTCCTCTGGCGCCGCCACCGACAGCACGACCGCGCCGGCGCCATCACCAAACAACACACATGTGGACCGGTCCGTGTAGTCGATGATGCTGGACATGACATCGGCGCCGACCACCAGCGCGTGATCCACAGCGCCGGACGCCACCATCTTCCAGCCGACCGTCAGCGAATACGTGAAACCGGAACACGCCGCACCGAGATCAAACCCCCACGCGTTCGTCGCGCCGATCTTGGCCTGCAGCACGCACGCCGTACTGGGAAAAATCGTGTCCGGCGTCGTGGTGCCGACCACGATGAAGCCGATGTCGGCGGGCGTCAGCCCCGCCTCCGCAATGGCCTGCAGTGCCGCAGGCTCGGCCAAATCGGACGTGGCCATGCCGGGGTCCACGATGTGACGCTCCCGAATGCCCGTGCGCTGAAGAATCCAATCGTTTGAGGTCTCGACCAGCTTCTCCAGGTCGTCATTGGTCAACACATGCGGGGGCACAAACGTCGACAACCCCGCGATCTTCACTGGTCGCATCACCACAAACGATCCTTCCCTGGCGCCATCAACCCGAAATATTCATACGCGCGCGCGGTGGCCACCCGGCCGCGCGGTGTGCGATCAACAAACCCGATCTGAATCAGATAGGGCTCGTAGATATCCTCAATCGCGTCTTTTTCCTCGCCGATTGCCGCCGCCAGACTGTTGAGTCCCACGGGGCCTCCGCCGAATTTCTCGATGATCGTCCGCAGGAGACGACGATCCGCCTCGTCAAATCCATGCGCATCCACCTCGAGCAACTTCAATGCTTCGTCACACACCTCCGCGTTGATCGCGCCATCCGCGCGGACCTGCGCATAATCGCGAATTCTCCGGAGCAGCCGGTTGGCAATACGGGGTGTGCCTCGCGAGCGCCGCGCAATCTCAGCTGCTGCGTCCGCCGACGTCTGCACTCCAAGAATGCGCGCGGATCTGGTGACGATTTCGGTCAGGTCCACATCCTGATAAAAATCCAGGCGATGGGTGATGCCGAAACGGGCACGCAAGGGGGATGTCAGCAGCCCTGCACGTGTGGTCGCGCCAATCAGCGTAAACGGTTGCACCGGCACCTTGACCGATCGCGCACTGGGCCCCTGCCCGATGAGGATATCGAGCTCAAAATCCTCCATGGCCGGGTACAAAATTTCTTCGATGACCGGACTCATCCGGTGGATCTCGTCGATGAAGAGCACTTCCCGTGCCTGCAGGTTCGACAGAATCGCCGCGAGGTCGCCGGGCTTTTCAAGCACGGGGCCTGATGTCGACCGCACGGCCACGCCAAGCTCATTGCCGATCACGTACGCGAGCGTGGTCTTGCCCAGTCCTGGCGGGCCGTAGAGCAGCACGTGATCGAGCGCTTCGGCACGCTGGCGCGTGGCGGCAATCGACACGTGCAAATTTTCACGCACCCGATCCTGCCCGATGTATTCATCGAGGGTCCGGGGACGCAATCCTGCGTCATACTGCGCGTCGTCGTCGACGGGCATCGCGTTGACGAGGCTTTCGTCTTTCATCGTGACGTCCCCATCAGCGTGCCAGTTCCTTCAACACGTCGCGCAGCACTTGCTCAAAACCGCCCTCGGGTTCACCGCGGCCGAACACGCGATCGGCTGCCTTCTCCGCCGTCGCTCGCTGATAGCCAAGGTTGCCAAGGGCCGACAGCACATCCTCGCGCACACTCTCGCCCGACGGCAGGACGGCAGTCGGTCCGCCGCCGACATCTTCCTGCTTCAGACGATCCTTGAGGTCGACCACCAGACGCTCGGCCGTTTTTCGCCCGACGCCAGGTATCCCGGTGAGCTTCGCGAGATCATTGCCGCGAATCGCGCGCACCAGTTCCGCCGGTTCGATGCCGGACAAGACCGCCAGCGCCAGTTTGGGCCCGACGCCGCTGACACTGATCAACCGCTCGAACAGGTTCTGCTCGAGGTCGGTCGCAAAGCCGAAGAGTTGCAGCGCGTCTTCGCGCACGTGAGTGTGAATCCGCAGCGAGACCTTCGCGCCGGCCTCACCAAGTGCGTAGATTGTGAAGAGCGGCGCCCACACTTCGTAGCCGACGCCGTTGACGTCCACCACCACACGCTGCGGGCGTCTGGCGTCCTTCTCGCGAAGGACGCCGGTGAGCGCGGCGATCACGGTACCTGCCGTCGCACCACGACGGGCGGCTGGTAATGTCGCCAGCTGCGCTGGCTCTTGGGGAGCGACCTGGTGGCGCGCGTCTGCAGCGCGGAGGTCCCTGAGTGAATGTGGCACAGCGCGGTGGCCAACGCGTCCGACGCATCGTGCGGCGTCGGCACGACGTCGAGACCCAGCAGCACCTTGACCATCTGCTGGACCTGCGCTTTTTCCGCGCGACCGTACCCGACCACGGCGACTTTGATCTCTGCGGGCGTGTATTCGATGACGGTCAGGCCGGCCTGCTGGACGGCCAGCAGCGCCACACCGCGCGCATGTCCGAGCTGCAGCGCGGATCGCACATTCTTGGCATAAAACAGACTCTCGACTGCGACACAATCAGGCGCGGTCTCGCGCAGCAGGCGCGTGATCCCGTCGTGGATGACGTGGAGACGTTCGGGAAAACTCGACGCGGCCGGCGGCGCAAGCGCGCCACACGTCACCAGGCGATGCCGGGTGCCGTCGGTCTCGACGCACCCGTAACCGGTGCGCGTCGATCCCGGGTCGATCCCGAACACTCTCACGTCAGAGACGCCTCGATATCCTTTTCGTCGAAGTCGGCGTTGGTCCAGACGTTGCGCGTGTCGTCGCTGTCGTCGAGCGCTTCCATCAGCTTCATCATCTGGCGGATGGCGTTGCCCTCAAGCGTCACGTAATTTTTCGGCAACATGGCGACCTCCGAGCGCACCGGTTCGACTCCGGACGCCTTGATGGCATCGACCACCTTCTGATGGGCATCTGGGCCACACGTCACTTCCCACGCGTCGCCTTCGTCCTGCAGGTCGTCGGCACCGGCCTCAAGCGCGACGTTCATCAATGCGTCTTCGGCTGCAGCCTTTTTGTCGACGACGACCAGGCCCTTCTTCTCGAACATCCAGCCGACGCTGTTCGCTTCCCCGAGGTTGCCGCCGTACTTGCCGAAGATGTGGCGGATTTCCGAGACGGTGCGGTTGCGGTTGTCGGTGATCGTATCCACGAGCACTGCGACGCCGCCCGGGCCGTATCCCTCGTACATGATCTCGTCGTAGATCAGCCCTTCTTCTTCACCAGTGCCGCGACGAATCGCGCGCTTGATGTTGTCGGCGGGCATGTTCACTGACTTTGCTTCCGCGACAATCGTGCGCAGCCGCGGATTCATGTCCACATCACCGCCGCCATTCCTGGCGGCAATCGTCAACTCCTTGATGATGCGCGTAAAAATTTTTCCGCGTTTGGCATCCGCGGCGCCCTTTTTGTGCTTAATCGTGTGCCACTTGGAATGGCCTGACATGCCGTACTCCCCGCAGTAAAAATCGCCCCCTGTGCGGGTGGCTGAATGACCCTAAATGCTAACACGTCAACGTTTACGGGCAAGGATGACCCAGGTGTCTGCCGCGGGGTGCCACACTTCGCCCCGATATCCGCCCTGCACGTCCTCAATCCGGAAACCCGCCCGGTCGAGGCGCGCGAGCACCTCGGCCATCGGAAGCGTACGAAACGTCAGCTGGAACTGGTGCTTTTGCACCTTCCTCCCGCTGCGCACCACGTAATGTTCGTCGAAGATGGTCAGGCCTTTTCGCCGATCCTGGCGAACTGATTCAATCAAGGTCAGCGTGGTATTCGCCGACAGGCGACCCCGGAGCGGAATCCGGCGCTCATATTCGTCCCACGCGGACAAATCTGGCACCAGGTCAATGGCGAACAATCCTCCCTTGGAGAGATGAGCCGCGGTTGCCTCAAGCGTCGCGTTCACATCAGCGTCTCGGACAAGCGACTGAAGGAGGCCATAGGCGGCAATCACCGCCTTGAACCGGCGCGGCCGGAACGGCCACGACCGTACATCGCCTCGCACCAGCACTGGCCGTAACTGCGCGGGCAGTCGACGCACGCGGCGCCGAGCGCGTTCAAGCATGGGCGCCGACCGGTCCACGCCAACCGTGATCCCGTGCTCCCCGCGCGCACGGGCCATCGGCACAAGCAGGCGACCGGTGCCACATCCCAGTTCGATCAAATCGCCGTCCACGCCTTCAGCAATCGTTTTCCAGAACGCCACATCGCGCCTGCCCAGCGTCCGTGCGTTCTCCCAATCGTAAAAAGGGGCGTACGCATCCCACCCCTGCCAGCCTTCGGATTTCCTGGCGGGAACCCCCACTTTAGACATGCCCCAACGTTCCTTCCCGCCGCGCGTACTGAATGGCGCCGGCCAGTGTCATCAGCCCCGCCGGCACCCCGACGATGCCAAACAGCACGAGCACGCCCAGAGACGATGCCACGTCTGCGAGGGCGGCGCCACCGAGCAGTGTCGCCCGCATGGCATTGAGTGCGTGCGTGGTCGGCAACCATTGCGCCACGGCCCCAAGCAACGACGGCAGGCTGCTTGTTGGATACAACACTCCGCTCAGCAACATCGTCGCCGCGCCGAACACCCACACGACGGGATCGCCGCGTTTGAACACGACCGCAAATGCGGCTGCGGCGAAGCCGAATCCGGCCATTGAGACAGCCGCCACCACAAACACGACCAGTGCGGGGCCTACTCCACCTCCGTGCAGGCCCGTCATTTCCGCCCCGAGTGCGGCGGCGGCGGCGAGCCACATGCCCAGATCCAGACCGGCGCGCAGAAAGGGATAGACGGAGGAGTACAGCACCACGGCGAGCGGTGCGGTCGGTGTGGTGAGGACAGCCTTGATGGCGCCGGCCGCCTGCACGCCTCGCACGGCCTGCGCAAAACACACCAGCGCCGTCATCAATGCGCCGTTGGCGGCGACACCCACCAACAGAAATCCCAGCGGTGCAAAACCGTCGAGGGGCCGCGTACCGAGCAGACCGGCCAGCACCGCATAGACGACGATCATGATCAGGCCGTCAATGGCATCCATCACAAACGACACGCGATAACTCGCATCGATGCGAGCGTCCTTCAACACACACGCCCACAGCTTTGCGAGCACCATTACGCAACGCCGTCCGTCGTGGCGACGCCATACGCGTGTGGCAGCGACCCGGGCGTCAGGCGCAACTCGGCAGTGGGCTGATCGAGTGTCACCTTCCCCTTGTGCAACACCACCACCCGGTCACACACCGTTTCGGCCTCGTGCAGATCGTGGGTGGACCAGACGATGGTGGCCCCGCGGAGTCGTGCGTGGTTGGTGATGGCGGTGTGCGTCAGCGCCCGGGCGTGTGGGTCAAGTCCACGCGTCGGCTCGTCGAGCAGCCACACCTGCGCCTGGGCGAGAAACGTGCGCGCGAGCGCAAGTCGCTGGCGCATGCCGTCCGAAAACGTGTCCACCCGTCGATCGAGCGCGTCTGCAATATCAAAGACGACGGCCGCTTCCTCGGAGCGTCGGCGCCACTGGCGCCGAGGCACATCATGGAGCGATGCGAAGTACTCGAGGTTCTGTCGTCCGGTCAGCCGCGGAAAAAATGACGTGCCTCCTGAGGGGGCGTACCCGAGCAGCCTTCGGACCTGCGCGGGCGCTGCCACGACGTCATGACCCATGACCAGCGCACGGCCAGTCGTGGGCAGCAGCAGTGTTGCGAGTATTTCGAGGAGGGTGGTCTTGCCGGCGCCGTTGTGTCCCAGGATGCCGACAATGCTGCCGGCCTGAACTGACACGGTCACTGCGTCGAGCGCGATCAGCGAACCAAAGCGTCGGGTAACTGAAAGCAGTTCGGCCGCTAGAGGCACGTCATGCGTTTGGTACCGGAGTCGCTTTTGGTACCGCTGGCACCCTGCGTCAGCTTGCCGATGTGCCCGTATTCGAGGAGCCGCGGTGCCGACCAGGGCTTTCGGCCGCCCGGAGGGGTCGTCGCGGGATCGCGCTTCGCGGATTGGTCAGCCATGGTGACTCTACTATGCCCCGAGTGCGGCCAGGGCTGCAACCGGGTCTCCTCCACACAGCGCCTCCGCTGTGCGGGTGGCCAAGCGATCTTCAAGCGGGGCTTTGACGTGAAGCACTCGCACGGCGGCCGCCAAATCAGCGATCCGGTGAAACAGGCGCACGGTTTCGCGGCGGTCCCGCACATCAAGCCGGAATATCTGCGAATACAGGTCCACCGCCACAGCCGTCGTCGCGGCATCGTCGCCCAATCGCAGAATGGTGGTGAGCGGCAGTGGACCCGTGGCAAAGCGCCACTGGGCTGCCTCGGGCCCGAACTTGACCTTGTCGGTGTAATGCGCCGCCGCCGAGCCCACGTCAGACGACCATCCCACCAGGTCCAACGCGGACGACCACAGTCGAATCGCGGGATAACTCGGCCACGCCATCCAGCGATTCCCGTGCTGCGAGATGACCACGCAATCGTCGGCGACCACTTCGGCGCCCGCATTGGCGCACGCCGCCACCAGTGTGGACTTGCCTGAGCCTGTGGGTCCCAGCAAGGCCACCACTTCGCCGCCGATAGCGACGGCGCCGGCGTGCAGCACCAACCCGCCGCGGCCGCTCAGCACGAGCGGCAATATCTGATTGAGCAGGAGATGCCGGCCCGTAAAATCCGGGATGCCCGACTGGAGCGCTCCCTGGACGCGTGTGCCGTCATGGCTGATCCTGAACTCGGCCAGCGTTGGAAAATCGACGACGTACTCGCGGCCGGTGTCGCCAAACCGTGCCCAGAGTTCGTGATCCTCACCCCACTGATGGAACCATGTCGTGTCGACGGCCGTGAACGGGTCACGCCAGATCACCGCAATCACATCGTTGCCGCCAACAGCCGTTCTGTGAGCATGTGCGCCGGTGTGGGGCAGCAGCTCTGGAATCAGCGTGGGCGATGTGACGCACACGTCGGCGAACTGGTACCGGTACATCGCCGGGTCACCGTCCATCGTCTCGTCCGTACCGAGTGACGACCTCCGCGACGAACTCCTCGGCCTCGCCTGCGCTGGCAAAAAGCCCGGCATGACGGAGTGCGGTGAGCGATTCGATTTCGGCGAGGGTGTGGCGACCGTCACACAGCGCCAGCACGGTTGCGCGGGCATCCGCCCACGGCGTGAGTCGAGGGCGCGTGGAGGGATTGGTGCGCACCAGTGTTTCGCGGGGCACCAACATGCCGCCGAGCGTCGAGTGACGCGCGTGCGCGACCTCGGTGCCTGCCCGCGTTACGCGCACATCCCACGCCAGCACCACTTCCACCGGGCGCGCGCGCAGCACGACGTCGATGTGATCGCCGACGTGCACACTCACGGGAGTCGAGAGCGGCAGAAACGCCTGTCTCCTCGCGATTTGATCGGATGCGCCCGGCGCATTGGTCATCGTGGTTCCCGGCGAGAGGTCGGCGACAAACCATCCCCCGAGTCCACTGAGCACGCCTGGCCTGGTGACCTCGAAGGTCACCGAGCCTTTGACGGCCGTCGGGGCGTCCCCACATATGAATTGGAGTGCGGGCTGTGACGCGGCAAGCTGAGCATCGGCCGCCAGCGTCGCGGGATATCCGGTGTTCACCGCGCCTTCCATCACCGTGGAAAAATCGAAACCCGCCGGCGCGCTCCGCCAGAACTCCACGACGCCGGTCAATGCCGGCGCCTCGACTGGCGCCAGCCACGACGTCACCGATGCAGGAATCAACTGTCCACCCGGCAGCAGGAATCGGCGGGCGGCGTCGGCAAAGTATTCAATGACACCAGCCTCAAACCCCAAGCGGCCGATTTGATCGCTGACGATGACGTGGGCCTGTTCAGGGAGGGCGACCCGCATCGAATTGCCCTGAATGTGCACGATGCGATCGGCGTAGCCGTTGGCCGTCGCCACCTGCCGCGCCACGTCAATCATGCCGCCATCGTCGATCGCATAGACCCGGGACGCACCGGCACGGCACGCCATCAGTCCCAGGATGCCTGTGCCACATCCCAGATCAACGACCACATCGCCCGGACGCACCGTCGCATCGATGGCGCGACCAAACGCGGCGAGGCGATGTGTATCCTCGAGGTATTGGCGATGTTCGTCAAACTTCAAGGACATGGGATGTCCCGCGATGATAACGCACGGGCCGCAGCCTCCGCGCCGAGGATCTGCCACAGCGACAGCAGTGTGCCGTCGTCATTGCGCCACGGCTCACGCAACGCCCGCTGGGCACGCGGCCACAGGGTCTGCAGCTCGGCGTGACTGACCCATCCACGTTCGACCACCTGCAGCCGGCCCTGCAACACACGCGGCGGGTCCGCGACACGCAGACCGTCGAGCAGCACCTCGTCGAGGTTGGGTTTGTCCAGACGCTGCGCGATCGATTGCGGCAGGACGTCCTTCATCACGCGACGAAGAAGGAACCGGTGTTGCCCGTCGCGGAACCGCAGGTCATCGGGCAGGCTGATCAAAAATTCGACCAGCCGGCGATCGAGAAACGGATGGCGCAACTCAAGGCCGGCGTGGCGCGCCATGCGGTGGTGCGCATCGCGTGCGTGTGCGCTGTCGCCGGAGGCGAGGCGGACCAGCGACTCGCGTACGACCAGTGACCGCATCGGGGGCACGCGATCAAACGCGTCACGCAGGCGCGCCGCCAAATCCACGCGCCGGGCAAGTGCGGGGGTGAGCCACGGCCAGTCGTGTCCGGTACGTCTGCTCCGGACCCGGCGCTTGAAGGACTCCGGCAACAGCGCGACCACTGCGGAACGAACGAACGGAGACACGCCTGGATCAAGCCAGGGCACTGAACGGTACTGCTGGGCAAATCGCCAGGCGGCCAGCGGACGGCCGCGACGCAGGAGATCGGCGGCGTGGAAAATGCTTCCAGTCAACCAGTCGTCCCCACCCAGGCCGGAGAGCAGCACATCGTGGCCGTCTGCGGCGGCGCGCGCCAGCATGGGTGCCTGCATGAATTCACCGGTCGCCATGTCGGGCAGGTCCCCTGCACCTACGGCCGACGCAAAGACATCCAGCCCGAGGGGATCGACGTGTTGGTAGGCCACGCGGGTACCGCGGCAGGTGAAATGCGCTTCTGCCGTTGCAATGTGGGTGGACTCGTCGGCGCCGGGCCACGACGGAAACACCATCGAGTAGCTGTGGGGCCGTTCGATGCCCGATTGACGCGCCACACCAACGACGGACGTCGAGTCGAGACCCCCGCTCATTTCAAAGGCCGGAGAGCGTGCCGTGCGCAGACGATCCGAGACGGCTGTACGCAGCAAGTACCCACACTCGGCCTCCGCGTCGGCGAGCGTGATGATGCGCTCGTCGGTGACGGCGGGCGTCCAGTAGCGTTGCACCCGCGCGGTGCCGTCGATCAGGTCAAGCCGATGCGCTTGCGGTACACGCCACGCGCCCGTGACGGGCGACTCCGAGAGGCTCACCGGCGCGGTCGCCAGGTATTCGGCGAAGTACCCCTCGTTGAGTTCGCGAGGCAGCCACTCGCTCGCGAGCAACCCGGCGAGCGTGGAGGCCCACCAGAAGACGCCGGGTGTGTGCGCGTAATAGAGCGGGCGCATCCCGAGCGCGTCACGGGCGAGCAGCAGCCGACGACCGGCCGGCCACCATGCGGCGAACGCAAAGTCCCCTATCAGGTCGGCAATGTGATCGGTCGGGGCGGCAAGCACATCGGCAACCGCCGCGGCTTGGCCCGGAGTGCCCGGGCGCGGCGCATCGAGGCGACCGTCAAATGTACACAGCAGTCCTGAAGAGTGGGTAAATACGGATGCGCCGGAAATACCCAGGTGTGCATTTTCGGATTGGACCACGTGGGAGGTCGCTGAGGACATCCGGCCCAACATCCGGCGCACCAGCGCGCCGTCATCGCGCCCGTCGCCACTCTGGCGTACGGAGCCGGCGATGACCGTCATGAGGCGGGTGTTCTGTTCACGTTGTCGTGATGAGGTCGACCGCGAGCAGGTGTCCCATCAGGGTGTCGACGTCCTGCTGGATCTGCTCAGCGGGCGCGTCAAATTCCTGCGCCAGCGTGGCACAGACGGTCGCCAAGGCCGCGCCATCCTGTCCAATCAATTCCCACACTCGGGACCCGACGACGTCGAGGCTGTAATACTGTCCCGACATCACGTTCAACAGCACCACTTCGCCCTCCACCAGACGCCAGACGACGTCCGCGTGAGGCGTAATTTTGGCATTGGGAGTGAATTTCATAGATTTCACGCAGTCGACGGTTGCCACCGTGGCCGAGAAGTTGCAGGAGTATTGTAGGAGTGGGGGGGGAGGGGGTCAATCCAACCACGACACAAGTGCGTAGATAAGTCGTTTACAATTAGCGACTTAGTCTCCACCAGATTTACCGTGTTCACCGTAACAGCCTCGAAGCAGCCTGTCCGGAATAGCTCGCTCCTTCCAAGGTTGGGCTATTGCCGTAAGATGAGAGGTCGATATATGACTATAAGTGACATGAAGCTTAAAATTACCTTGGTGTCGGCGTTCACCGTCGTGATCATGATTCCGGGTGTGCTTGGAGCCCAGGCGCAGGCTCCCGTCGCGGGCGCGGCGCGCGCGCTTCCAACCGGCCCGATGACGGCGACGACAAAGTCGGCAGCCGCGATTCGCGCGTCACGTGCCGCCCAGATGAATGCGGCGCGAGGTGCGTCCGCCGGTGCCAACGCGGCTGCCGGGCGCAGCACGTCGGTGGTCGGTTACCTGTGGACCGCGAATAACTCGGCGGTTGCGAACGCGCCGGTGCAGTTGCGCAATACGGTCACCGGGCAGATTGATTTTGTGACGCAGAGCAATGCCATCGGGGAGTTCACATTCAACAACGTCGCCGGCGGTTCGTACGTGATTGAGTACGCCTCCGATCAGGCGGGCAGCTTGCTGGCGTTGGGACATCCGTTCACGGTTGCGCCCGGTGAAACCGTCGCGACATTTGTCCGCATGGCGAACGCGTTGCCGGTCTTGATGCAGGACGTGACGGGCAATATTGCCGCGTCAGTCATTCAGAGCGCCACAAGCGCGGGTGTGACCACTATGGTTACGCCAATTGCGCCGGTCGTGAACCGCCCTCCGCCTCCCTCCAGTCCTGTTAGATAAACGACCTGCGGCAGGCTTTTTCGTATGTTTGGTGATCGCAATAACGTCCTGATTGAGCCACCGGCGCCCGCCGCGCCGGTCTCGGGTCTGCCTGGCGGCCACGGGCCGGCCGAGGGCGAAGTCCATCTGCTCGATCGCCTGAGCGTCATTTATCGGTATCGCAAGATCGTCATCACGGTCATTCTCGTGGTGCTCGTGGCCGGTGTCGTGCAGACGATGACCACGACACCCGAATATCGCGCGACGGCCCGCGTGCAGATCGACGATGAGCGAGGGCTCGCCGGGGTAAACACCATGGAGCAGGTCTATCAGGACACCACGATCCTGATGGCCACACAGGTGCAGGCCCTGCGCAGCAAAGATCTGATTCGAACCATTATCGGCCCCGACAAACTCAACCTCGCGAACGTTCCCGAGTTCAACGGTCAGGATGTCGCACCCACCGGTTTCGGGGGCGCCATCTCCTCGATTCGCGAACGGGTCATGCGCCCGATTCGCGGATTGTTGGGCTTGCCGGAGTCACCAGCAGAGAACACCGCCCAGACCGGGGCGCCGGGTCAGGCGGGGCGCGTCATGGAAGACGCGCTGGTGGATCGATTCCTCGCGCACCTGGACACGAACGTCGTTCAGGAGAGCCGGGCAATCACCATTGATTTTGTCTCGCGTGATCCCGTGCTCGCGGCGGCCGCCGCCAATGCGCTGGCGGATGCGTATATCAAACAGAACCTAAAGCGCCGCAAGGGCAGCCTCGACGACACCGTGGAGCGGTACAAGGAAGAGGTCTCCAAACTCCAGAAGGTGGTGCAGGACGCCGAACAGGGCATGCTTCAGTTCCGCCAGAGTGGGAACGCCTCTGCCCTGGCAGATCCGGCCGCGCTTGCCAGCCAGGAGTTCGGGGCTCAAGCCGAGTACGATCTGGCCTCAGCCCAGGCAGATCAGTTTCGAGAGGCGTATGAGGCGATCAAGGACATTCCATACACCGATCCAAAAATCGACACCTTCCCGCCGATGTATACGGACCAGCAGGTCAGCCTGTGGAGCACACAGGCAAAGGCACGCGCGAGTTCACTGAGCCGCTCGACGTTGGGCAAGGGTCATCCGGAATACCTGAGGGAACAGGCGCTCGTTGTTGAAGCGGAAGCCCAACTCAAGCTGTCGCGCGATCTCGTCATCGAGCGCATGCGCCAGCAGAAGGTGACCGCCGAAAATCTGGCCAGAGCGAAGCAGCGGCAGCTGTCGTCTGTGCAGGGGCTGCGCAATTCACTGGGCACCAAGGGGATCGACTACTCCAGCATGGGGCGGTATCGCGATTCACAAGCGGAGGCCTTGAAAGGCCTTCAGGACAACCTGGCGACGGCCACCATCGAGGCCGGTGCCATTCAGAACAACGTGTTTCTGCAAGACAGCGCAGTGGCTCCGACCCGCCCGTTCAAGCCGGATGCGTCACGCAACCTGCTGATCGCGCTGTTTGTCGGATTTGCGCTGGCCGGCGTGCTCGCCTTCGGTCTCGACTATCTCGACGACACCATCAAGACGCCCGAAGACATCACGCGGAAGTTGCGGATCCCGTTTCTCGGGCTGGTCCCCTCCGTGCGCGGCGACAAGCAGCCGGTGTTGTCGGGGCCGGTCCCGCACGATTTCGGCGAAGCGTACCGCGCGCTGCGTACCTCGCTGGTCTTCACCAGTGGTGGTGAATCCACGCGCATCATCACCTGCACCAGCGCGCAGCCGCTCGAGGGCAAGACGACGACCGCCTGCAATCTGGCGATGGTGCTTGCGTTTGGCGGCTCCCGCGTACTCCTGATTGACGCCGACATGCGGCGCCCCGGCGTCCACAAGGCGCTCAAAATCAACAATACGGTCGGTTTGTCGCACCTGCTCGTCGGTCAGGCCCGCGTCCGTGAAGCGATTCAGCGCACGAGCGACCCGAATTTCTGCGTGATGACGGCCGGGCGCACACCGCCCAATCCTTCCGAATTGCTCTCATCGGAGCGCATGAAGCAGTTGATTGCCAACCTCAAGCAGGGCCCGTTTGACTGGGTCGTGATCGACACGCCACCGGTGCTGGCGGTGACTGATGCCGTGATCCTGACCCCGCTGGTCGACGGCGTCACCTTCGTTCTTGGCGCGGAGATGACCCGCCGTCGTCTGGCCGAGCGCGCCGTGCAGATGCTCATGGTCAGCCGGCCCAAGGTCGTCGGCGCCGTGCTGAACCGCGTGAATTTTGATCGGAATAAGTACTATTATTCGCGGTACTACGGATACCAGTACAAGAGCTACTACGGCAGCAGCACCTCCGGTTCGACGGTCAAGGCCTGAACCCGGCAGCCGTCCCATGTACGCCATGACCGCAGCGATCGTTCTGCTGCTGGCGTGGTCCCTTCTGGCATTTGGCGCGGTCTACGACTGGGCATTTGCACCTGCAGCCGCCCTGGCTCTGGCCGGCGCGGGCTATTCCCTCCTCACATCTGGTGCGCTCCGGTCCCGCTCATCGCTGGACCTTGCGCTCCTCGTGGTGGCGGTCGTTGCGCTGCTGCAGCTGGTGCCGGTGCCTGAGGCGCTCCGGACGTTCCTCTCGCCCAACTCAACCGATTACTTCGCGCGCATCAGCCTGACACCGCCGCGGGCGGGCGCGTGGCTGCCGCTCTCGCTCCACCCCCGCGGCTGGCTGTTTGGTGCCGGCGTGTGCATCGCAGGCGTTGCCACGTTCCTGTGGACACGTGACACGCTCGAATCGCGCGGAGTCCGGCGGGTCACGCGCGGCGTGGCCTGGCTGGGACTGGCCGTGTCGGTGCTTGCCCTGATTCACCCGACACTGTTTCCCAACGGCCAAATTTACGGATTCTGGACGCCCGAATCCAGCACACCGTCCAACGCCGGCCCCATCGTGAGCCGCAATCACTACGCGGCCTGGATCGTAC
>JBKJTD010000072.1:0-3115 GCA_046590915.1 Vicinamibacterales bacterium | reverse complement strand
GGCGGCACACCTCATAGCCGCTCAGCCGCGGCAACATCAGGTCGAGGATGATCAAATCCGGCTTCTTGTCCCGAATCAGACCGCGTGCGCTCTGATTCGGGACAAGAAGCCGGATTTGATCATCCTCGACCTGATGTTGCCGCGGCTGAGCGGCTATGAGGTGTGCCGCCGAATCCGTGGCGAAGGCGTGATGACCCCAATCGTGATGCTGACGGCGCGCGGTGAAGAGGCGGATCGGGTGCTCGGCCTCGACCTCGGCGCCGACGATTACGTCAGCAAGCCGTTCTCCATTCGCGAGTTGATGGCGCGGGTAAGGGCCATCCTGCGCCGAGCCAGCAACGCGTCTCGCCTCCGTGATGTCCTGGCCTTCGACGACGTGGCGGTCGATTTCCGGCGCTACGACGCCCGCAAACACGGCGAGCCCCTGGAAATGACACGGAAGGAATTCGGCGTGCTGCGGCTGCTGTCGTCGCGCGCCGGCGAAGTCGTCACGCGGGACGACCTCCTCAACGAGGTCTGGGGCTACGAGGCGACGCCGACCACGCGTACCGTCGACAATCATATTGCGGCCCTTCGGGCGAAGGTTGAACCGAGCCCGTCGCAGCCGCGGCATCTGCTCACCATCCGCGGCGTCGGCTACAAATGGGTGGAATGACATGTTCATGACACACAGCAGGCAATAACAGTGCGAACAATTTGCGAATTCACGACGCCCCTGTGACACCTCCTGATCCGCGCCACCATACTCTTTGCGACATGAGACACCTCACCATCGCCGCGATCCTCGCTCTTGTTTTCACTGTCGGCGCGCCTGGCCTCGGTGCACAGAGCGGCTACGACTTGTTTCAAAAAGCCCTGGCGACCGAGCGGGCGGACGGCAATCTCCGAGAGGCGATTCAGCTGTACGAGCGGGTGGCGACGCAGTTTGCCACCGATCGACCACTGGTGGCGCGCGCGCTGGTGCGCATCGCTGATTGCTACGAGAAGCTTGGCCAGCGCGACGCGATGAAAGTGTATGAACGCATCGTCCGTGACTTCTCGGATCAGGCCGAGAGCGTCCAGTTGGCCCGGGCACGTTTGAACGCGCTGCAGTCGGCGCCTCGCACTCAGCTGGCCCAGAGCGTCCGGCAACTCTGGTCCGGCATCAGCGTCGACCCGATGGGCACGGCGTCCGCCGACGGCCGCTATTTGAGCTTTACCGACTGGGAGACAGGCGACCTTGCCGTTCGCGATGTGGCGGAGGATACCAGCCGTCGTCTGACCAACACCGGAGGTTGGCAAGCCTCAGGCGACTATGCCGAATTTTCGGTGATGTCTCCGGACGGCCGGCACATCGCCTATGCGTGGTTTACCGACAAGGGCCACCAGCCCAGTGCGAGCCGCTGTCAGTGTCGCTACGATCTGCGCGTCGTGGCGACGGGTAGAGACGCGAGCAAGCCAAAAGTGGTGTTGCAAACCAAGGACAGCACTGAGTGGCTGCGGCCCGCCGCGTGGATGCCAGATGGGAAACAGCTTGTCGTCGTTCGCACGCTGCACGGTCGCGACCATCAATTAGCCTTGCTGACCCTGGCCGACAATTCGCTTCGCATTTTGAAGTCCTTCGAACGGTCGGGCCCGGATACGGTCGGTGTCTCGCCGGATGGCCGATTCCTGGTCTATGATGCCGCGTCTGGCGGCGAGGGCGCCTCACGAGATATCCACGTCCTCACCGTGGATGGGGGTCGCGAGACTCCCGTCGTGCAAGCTGCTGGCCACGACCGGTCGGCGGTGTGGAGCGCCGACGGCGGACACGTGCTGTTCATCAGTGACCGCACGGGAACCGAATCGCTGTGGCGGGTGCCGATGCGCGACGGAACCGCTTCAGGCCCAGCGGTGATCGTATCGGCGATCAGCGGCAATTCCCGTCTGATCGGCACGACCCGAAGCGGCGGAGTGTTGTATTGGAGAGGTGGCGAAAGCAGCAACGTGTACGTCGCAACCGTGGACTCGAATGTCACGGCAACAGGTCCCCCCACCATCGCCATCGATCGCTTCGTCAACTCGAACTATGCGCCGTCCTGGTCGCCCGATGGTACGCGCCTGGCCTACCTGTCACGGCGTGGTGCCTCCCCTATCTTCGGCGGCGCGGGACCGTTGGTCGTGCACTCCGTGGCCACGGGTGAGAGTCGCGACGTGCCGACGCAAATCCCTGTAGCGGATCAAGCGAGTTGGTTTCCCGATGGCCGCTCCGTGCTGGTGGCCTCACGCGAGCCGGCAGGCGCAGGACGCTACAGCTTCTACCGCGTCGACGTCACGACAGGCGACGCGCAGGTACTTCTGAGAAGCAAAGGCTTCGGACTTGCGGGGCGACGACCGCAGGTCTCGCCGGACGGGCAGACGATTGTGTATGTCGATCGCGGCGTCGGTAGCGACGCCGACCCTAGAGTCGCACGATTAATGCGATTCGACATCGCCTCCGGCCAGGAGACGGAACTCAAGAAGATCGACGGCAACGGAGCCCTTACGTCGTTCGCGATCTCGCCCGACGGTGCAGACGTCGCCTATCTGAGGTTCGACACCGCGGGTCGGTCGTCGATTCTTGAGGTCATGCCGCAACGCGGGGGCGAAAGCCGTGAGCTGTTCCGAGAGAACAACAACACCGGATCGCGAAATGCGTGGTTGGGATGGACCCCCGACAAGCGCTACATCATTGTTACCAGGACGACTGCTACCGCACCCGCGTGGCGAACGACAATCTGGAAGGTCCCCGTTGCGGGCGGTGCGGCCGAGGAGACCGGCATCTCCGCTCCAGGAGAGATCCGGTTTCCAAGTCTTCATCCACAGGGCGGTCGCATTGCTTTTGCCGGGACCGGCGGCGGATCGGAGCCCGCCATCTGGATGATCGAGAATTTCCTGCCTCGCACCCGGTGAGCCGCGCGGCCTCGTCGTGTGTGGTCCGTCCGCCCGTTCCCCGCGTGTGGCTGCGGCGGAGAACGGGCGGCCGGCGTCGCTACGACTGCGGTGTCAAATCAAGGGCCTCGACAATCCGGGTGAACGGAAGCTCGGCCGCCTCGTTGACCCTCTTCACGTCCTCGGAGCTCGACGCGTCGAACAGACACATGCAGCGCGCTTCGCC
>JBKJTD010000278.1:0-8384 GCA_046590915.1 Vicinamibacterales bacterium | reverse complement strand
GTTTCTCGAAGACCGCATGGCCGCTCGGGAAATCCTGCACGGCGTGTTGCTGGACATTCTTGGATTGGGCGTGCTCATCACCGGGGAGAGTGGCATCGGCAAAAGTGAGTGCGCGCTCGACCTGGTCGGGCGCGGTCATCGCCTCGTCGCCGATGACACGGTGGAAGTCAAGGTGCGCGGGGAGTCGGTCATCATTGGCACATGCCCCGAGTTGACACGCCATTACGTCGAGATCCGGGGTCTCGGCCTGGTGAATGTGACAGATCTGTTTGGCGTCAGCGCCACGCGATCGTCCAAACGGATCGAACTGGTCGTGCAATTGGAGCGCTGGGAAACCGGGCGCGAATACGACCGGCTCGGCCTCACGCTCGACACACAGACCATCATGGGGGTGACGGTGCCGACGGTGCGGATGCCGGTGGCGCCTGGCCGTAACGTGGCCATGCTGGTCGAAGTGGCCGCGCGAAACAGTCTGCTGCGCTCGCGCGGCCGGCACGCGGCGCGTCTGCTGGCCGAGCGGCTGGAGGAACGGCTCGCCCGTGCCGCCGGCAGCACCGATCCCGCCGACGATGCCGACCTGGCACGAGCGGAACTCGATGATGTGCTTGAACTGGATGGGGAGGAGTAGTGGCCACCAAGGCGAAAACCCTTCCGCAGTTTGTGCTCGTGACAGGGTTGTCGGGCGCCGGCAAGTCGCAGGCGATTCATGCGCTTGAGGACCTCGGGTATTTCTGCGTCGACAATCTGCCGATTGCCTTGATCTCCACGTTCGCCGATTTGACCGTGCGCGAGGAGGATCCCAAACATCGCGTGGCCGTGGTGGTGGACGTGCGCGAGGGACGGAACCTGTCGCGTCTGCCAAGCGTGTATCGCAGACTCAAGCGGCGAGGCGATCTGGCCGTGAGCCTCGTGTTTCTCGAGGCGGCAGAAGCCGTGCTCGTCCGGCGCTTCAGTGAATCGCGTCGGCCGCATCCGCTGAGTCGTCGCCTGCCCCCGGCCGAGGCCATCAAGGAGGAACGGCGTCGAATGGCCCCGCTGCGTACGCTGGCGGACCACGTGATCGATACGTCGCGGCTGAGCGTCCATGACCTGCGCCGCAAGGTGCTCACGCTGGGCGGCGAAGGCGTGACGCAGGATCTGGTCGTGACGCTTCAGAGTTTTGGTTTCAAGAACGGGGCGCCCACCGACGCCGATCTGGTATTCGATGTGCGGTTTCTGAAGAACCCCCACTTCGTCCCAGCGCTTCGTCCGCTGACGGGGCTCGACGGCAAGGTCTCGCAATACGTGTTGCGGGAGCCAGCCTCGAAGAAATTTCTCACCCTCACCACCAGCCTGCTCAAATTTCTTTTGCCGCAGTACATCGCGGAAGGCAAGGCGTACCTGACCGTGGCGATCGGCTGCACGGGCGGGCGCCACCGCAGCGTGGCTATGGCGGTCGCGCTCGGCAAAGCGCTGGCGGGCGTCAAAGGCGTACAACTGCGCGTACGACACAGGGATGCCGCCGATGCCTGACACCCCTCACAGCGCCGGCGTCGTCGTGGTCACCCACGGCGTGCTCGCGACGGAACTGCTCAACGCCGCTGAAACGATTGTCGGCGACCTCCCACAGTTTGCGGCGGTCTCCATCGGGTGGCACGATGATGTCAGTGTGGCGACCGACGCGATGGCGCGCGCGATTGCTCGGGTGGACACCGGGGGCGGCGTGCTGCTGCTGACCGACATGTTCGGCGGCACCCCCTCGAACCTCTCGATGACCTTTCTGGAACCAGGAAAAGTGGAAGTGGTGACCGGCGTCAACCTGCCGATGCTGATCAAACTCGCGCGCGTCCGCGATGGTCAGGATCTCGAGGCACTGGCACGCCTGGTGTGTGAAGACGGACGCACGGCCATTCGTGTCGCCTCGGATCTGCTCCGCAGCCGGACGGGACACTGAGTCGTGATTTCGGCGCACGTCACCGTCGTCAACGTCCTTGGACTGCATGCGCGTGCGGCCGCGCGGTTTGTGCATCTGGCCGGCCAGTTCCACAGCCGCATCAAAGTCACGCGAGGCACGCAGACCGTGGACGGCAAAAGCATTCTCGGCCTGTTGCTGTTGGCAGCAGCGCGCGGCAGTGCCCTCGAGATTTCAGCCGACGGCACCGATGAGCAACAGGCGGTTGACGCGCTTGTCGCGCTGGCCACGCGGGGATTTGAGGACCCGTGAGTCGCAATCTCAGGCTTGTGGGGCGGGGAGTCGCAGCCGGCACCGCCATCGGTCGCGCCGTGGTGGCGGTGCGGGATGCGGGACAGGTCCGATATCGGCTCGCGGCCTCCGGCGTCGACCGCGAGCGCCAGCGTCTGAAAGCCGCGAGGGCGGAAACCCGGAGTCAGCTGGAGGAAATTTCCTCGCGTGTGTCACGGACGGTGGGGCAGGCGCAGGCGGCAATTTTTGCCGCGCAGTTGCTGATGCTCGACGACCCGATGTTTACGGCGCGCGTGGATACGCTCATTCGGACGGAACGGATCAATGCCGACTGGGCGCTCGACAAGGCGCTGGGCGAGTTGCGGGCCGTGTTCGCCAGGGAGGGGGATGCCTGGCTGCGAGAGCGTGTCGGTGACCTTTCCGACGTGGGCGGACGGCTGCAGCGAAACCTCCGACCCGGCCGGGACCCACTCGTGGATTTTGTCCGGGAACTCGATGGCCCGCTGATCGTGGTGGCCGACGAGTTGTCCCCCTCGATTGCCGCACAACTGGATTGGACCAAGGTGCGCGGCCTGGTGTGCGACGTGGGCAGTCCCACACACCACACGGTGATCCTGGTGCGGTCACTCGGAGTGCCGACGGTGGTCGGCCTCGGCAGTGCGACGCAAATTGTTTCGCCCGGGCAAATGGTCGCGATCGACGGGGCAACCGGCGAGGTCGTCATTGAGCCGGGCGACGAAGCGCTGCAACGGTGGACACACCGCGCGGGGGTCGCAGCTGCCGCTCACCGCAAGCTCGACGAACTGCGCGGCGTCCTGGGATGCACAAGTGACGGCCTCCGCATCCGCCTCGACGCCAACCTCGAAATCGCCGAAGAAGTCGCACGGGTGATTGACGCAGGCGCCGAGGGGATTGGCCTCTACCGTTCGGAGTTCCTGCTCGACCGGGCACCCGCGTCGGGGGCCGTTGACGAGGATACGCAGGCCGAGACCTACCGCCAGTTGCTGGCCCAGATGGCTCCGCGCGCGGTCACCATCCGTACGTTTGACACCGGTGAGGAACGGTGGGAGCAGACGGCGCGCGCCGGCGGACATCGGGAACGGTTCGGCTTGCGCGGCGTGCGCGCCGCACTGCAGCACGACGATCGCTTTCGTGTGCAAATTCGCGCGTTGCTGCGCGCCGCTCCCGCAGGCAACCTGCGGATCCTCCTGCCGTTTGTGACCTCCGCGGCCGAAGCGCGGCAGGCCCGCGCGATCATCGCGGAAATTGCCCGCGAGTTCCCGGCGGAGATCCCCGTGCCCATTGGTGCCATGATTGAGGTGCCAGCAGCCGCACTAATGGCCGAACAGATTGCGCACGAGGTGGATTTTTTCAGCGTTGGCACCAACGATCTGATCCAGTACACGCTGGCAATCGATCGGACTGACGAACGACTGTCGGGACACTACGAACCGCGCGAACCCAGTGTGCTGCGACTGCTGCGTATGATTGCTTCAGCAGGACGCAGAACCGGCAAGGACCTGTCGGTGTGCGGAGAGATGGCGGCTGATCCTCTGATGGTGGCGCTGCTGGTGGGACTCGGGTTCAGGGCGTTCAGCATGACCCCCGCCGCCATTCCCGTCGTCAAACGCGGCCTGCGCTCGGTGGACAGCCGACTGGCCGTTCGCATGGCTCGTGAGGCGCTGGTCGCCGCCTCGGCCGACGATGTACATCACCTGCTGGCGCCTTTGGCCGCCGCAATGACGAAGGAAGGACACGACAAATGGAGCAACCGGTAATTCGCGTCGAAAAGCCCTGGGGCTATGAACTGCACTGGGCCAAGACACCGCTGTACGTGGGCAAGGTCATTCACATCAACAAAGGGCATGCCCTCAGCCTGCAGTACCACAACCTGAAAGACGAAACGATCTTCGTCTGGTCCGGAAAAATTTTGTTCGAGATTGATGAGAACGGCAGCCTCGTCGGCAAGGAGATGACGGCAGGGCAGTCCGTGCACGTGACGCCCACCACCATTCACCGCATGACGGCGTTGGAAGATGCAGATGTGATGGAAGTCTCGACCAACCATCTGGACGATGTGGTCAGACTCGAAGATCGTTACGGTCGAAAAAGCTAGATCCTTTGCACAACGAGCCGTGGAGGGCTGTGAGTTTCTTGATCAAAAAAATCTCTCAGTCCTCCACGACTCGGTGTGGAATCTGCTCTTAGCTAAAACGGAATATCGTCGTCGTTCGGCGCGTCGATCGGGCCCATGTCGTCGGGCATGTCGCTGCCCATGCTCCCACCACCGCCCGCTGGGGCGCCGTAGGCCGCGCGTTGTGGACGAGCCGCGCGTTCGCCGCCACCACCACCGCCACCGGGGCCCCCGAGTAACACCACGCGGTCGGCGCGGATCTCAGTCGTCTTGACCTGCTTGCCTTCCTTGTCGGTCCACTCACGCGTCTGGATCTTGCCCTCGACGTAAATCTGTTTACCCTTGGTGAGGTAGGGTTGAATCGACTCAGCCGTCTTGCCCCAGATGACGATGCGGTGCCATTGCGTGTCTTCCCGCTTCTGGCCGTCCTTGTCGTTGAAGACATCCGTTGTGGCGATGCTCACGGTCGAAACGGCGGTGCCGCCCTGCGTGAATCGCATCTCCGCATCACGTCCGAGGTTGCCGACCAGAATTGCCTTGTTCACACTGCCCATGGATCTCAGTCCTTTTCGATGAGTGACGTCTTGTTGATGCGCGCGAGATTCTGTGTGGCGAGAATCGCCGCGTTGCTGTCGGGAAACGCCTTGCGCACAAGTTCCCAGTTGGCTTTGGCGCGTGCGGGCTGGCCGAGTTTCTCATAGGCCAGTCCTTGTTTGTAGAGCGCCTGGGCTTCCCAGTCGGTCCCCTTGTGCAACGTGATGACCTGTTCATAGGCCGTCACGGCTTCCTTGTTCTGACCTTTTCCATAATGAGATTCTGCAACATGGAAGCGCGCTTTTGGGACGTCTGGAGACGTCGGGAACGTTTCGATGTAGTACTGAAATCCGGCGATGGCCATGTCGAACTGGCCGGTGATGTAGTCGCCAAAGGCGGTGTCGAAGGCCCGCTGGGGATTCTGCGGGGGCGGCGGCATCGCCGGCGGAGGCGTTGCGACAGTGCCGGGCGGGGGCGTGGTCACCGGAGCCCCCCCTGCGACCTGGCCTGCTGCGCCTGAAGGCGGGGTGACGGTGCCAGCGGCCGGGGCAGCCGCCGTCAGCATCGCGATAATTTGATTGAGCAGGGTGCGCTGGTTGGCGAGTTCCTGCCGAATGGTCTCCATCTCGTGTGCGTCCTTCGAAAGTGTGACGCTGGTGGCGTCGAGTTTCTCCCGAAGAATGCGCGCGTTGTCGGTCAGACCGCCAATCTGGACGCCTTGGTCCGCGAACAACTTGCGGGTGAGATTGGCCTGCTCGTCAACGCGCCCGTCGATGGCCTTGATTGAGGCCACCAGTTCCGCGACGGCGACGCGCAATAACTGCGTCTGCTCCTGCAGAATCCGCATGTCCGCGAAGATCTGCTGGTGTTCGCGGTTCTGGGCCGCCACGGAGGCGGGCAGCAGCGTTGCACCCAGCAGGGCGAGAACGAGAAGTCGACGTGCCATACCTGTATGTTACTTCCCAGTCACCACAAAATGCCCACGTCTGTTCTTCTGCCACGCCGCTTCGTTCTGTCCCGGGTCAAACGGGAATTCCTTGCCGTAGCTGATCGTTCGGATGCGATCGGCGGCCAGGCCAAGCGACAGTAGATAACTCTTAATCGCCAACGCCCGCCGTTCGCCGAGCGCCAGGTTGTATTCGGCAGTGCCGCGTTCGTCTGAATGCCCCTCGACGGTAATGGCCCAGGTCGGGTATTTGCGCAGCACAGCCGCGTTGGCGTCGAGCACTTTCTGCCCCTCAGCGTCCACGGTGTCGGAGTCAACTGCGAAATACACCGGTGCCAGCGGGCTTTGCCGATTGATTTCATCGGTGTCCAGACCCGCGAGCGGGTCCGATGTGATGGCTGGCTCGCTGACGATGACCGGGGGCGGCTCGGGCACGGGCGCCGGTGGGTCCGGCGGCCGATTCGGGTTCACCGCGCCAGGCATGGTCGCGGGAGGCGGCGGTGTGGCGACGGCCACCGGCGCCTTCTTGTCGCCGCACGCCGCAGCTGTCAGCCCGGTGACCATCACCAATGCGAGAAGAGAGGGGAGTCGAAATGTGTGCTTCATAAATGTGAGCGGAATGGATTAACGGTGTGACCAGCTGGGGAATCGGTTGTTGCCGCTGGTGGTCACTCGACGTTCGAGTTTCCCGTCGCGGCCGATGATGGCGATTTGTTCCTTGCCCCACTGAGAGGTGACAAAGGCGATATGACGGCCGTTGGGCGCGACCGAAGGACTTTCATTGCTGCCCTGGAACCCTCCGGTCAGCGTGGTCACCTTGTTTGTGAGCAAGTCGATCATGCGCACCTGGTTGCCACCGGGCACTTCGGCCGTGTACGCAATGTAGTTGAATGGGGCCGGCGACCAGGTCGGACGATCGATCTTGCCGCCGCCGGTGCCGAGGCGCGTGACGGGCCCACCATCGGCGCTCATGATGTACAAGTGATTCTGCCCGGCCCGGTCGGAGGTAAACGCAATTTGCTGCCCGTTGGGCGACCAGGTGGGCGAGTTGTCCGACCCGGGATGGGTCGTCAGTCGGCGCTCGTCGGACCCGTCCAGACGCATCGTATAAATTTCGAAGTTGCGCCCGCCTTTTTCGGTGGTGTCGCGGCTTGACGCGTACGCAATGCGGGTGCCGTCAGGAGAAAACGCCGGAAGGAAGTTCTGCCGATTCGGAGATCCGTTGCCCGGGCGTGACGCAGCGCGGGCCTCGTAGATCGATTGAATGACGACGTCTGGAAAGCCCGACGTGTATGACGTGTAGGCCAGAAATCGGTTGTCAGGTGACCACGCCGGTGCGATGTTCAGCGAACGGTGGGGTGTCAGGCGCAGCTGCTTGCCGCCGTCGTAGTCGGAGATGTAGATCTCCTTGATCGACCGCTCCTGTATCGTGCCCCCGAGGCGTTCGCCGTCACGGTCGGACGCAAAGGCCAGCTTGGTTCGCGCAATGCCGTCGAGGTTGAATAGTTCCTTGTGAATTTCGTCGGCGATGGTATGCGCGCAGTAGCGTGGATCACGCGCAGGGCAGGCATATCGCTTGCCGAACGTGCTCGCCTTCTTTTCGACGCTCATGATCCGGATCTCAACCGTCATCGCTGCGGCCGACTGCGTGACGGTGCCCGTCAGCACGGCGTCTGCGCCGAGTTCATTCCACGTGTCGTAGGGCAGTGACTCTGCGGGGGCGGCCGGTACCTTGGCGGCTGCGGCACGCGCAATCATCAGGAACTCCCGCTCAAACTCCAGGTCGTCAAACAGCACGTGCGACACGGTGCCGGCCGCCGCTTTGGTGGCTTCGTCCCCGGTCACCAGAAACTCCGACACCGCGAGCCTCGGGGCGGCGTTTCCCTCAGTACCAACGACGTTCACGACGACCTCCGTCGGAGGCTTCTGCTGATCGAGGTCCTCTGAGTGGATGGTGTATCGGTCCGCAGGCGCGCTCGCCGGCAGCACAGGGCTGAGGGCCAATAGCCCGACTGCAACCGAACCGAACAGAGTGAAGTGTTTCATTAATTCTTACCTCTTGTAGTCAAACCCGAGTCGAATGATGAGCTCGTTGCCCGAATAGTCGGCGGGGAGTGGCGGCAGTTTCGCGTTTCTGATCGCCCGAATCGACGCCATCTGAAGCACCATGCTGCCCGTGGTTGATAACACGCCCGGCATGGCTTCCTGCACCCGCCCGTCTCGCAGGATGGTGAACCGCAGCTCCACCCGTCCAGCCTCTCCTTGATTCTGATTCCAGACGTCTTCGATGGCCTTCTTGAACTTTGCGACCCACTCGCGGTTGAAGTTATTGAGGTCCACGGCATCGCCGCCGCCCGAGCCGCCGGCAATGGTCAGACCTGTGTTGGTGCCCGTTGAACCAGTATCGGCCGGGGCCGTGCCTTGCTGCACCTTTGCGCCAGTCACGGGAGGCTTGGCCGTGGTCGCCGGTGGGGCCGTCGTCGGTGGCGGAGGCGTCGCGGGTTTGGGCGGCGGAGGCACAGGCTTCGCCGTCGGAGGGGGCATCTCATCCGGCTTGGCCGCCGGTGGCTTTGGTGGCTCGGGCTTGT
>JBKJTD010000010.1:0-21113 GCA_046590915.1 Vicinamibacterales bacterium | reverse complement strand
GCCAATGGCAATCGCGACACCGAGCGCTTCTTCCAGCGGCAGCGGTCCTTTCGCCAGCCGATCGGTGAGTGTCTCGCCTTCGAGATACTCCATGACGAGAAAGTCAACTCCGTCCTGACTGCCGATGTCATGAAGGACACAAATATGCGGATGCTTCAGCGACGCGATGGTCTGCGCTTCGCGATCGAAGCGCTGTTTCGCCGTGGGATCGTTCACGAATTCCGGCGGCAGTACTTTTATCGCGACGATGCGGTCGAGGCGCGTGTCACGGGCTTTGTAGACTTCGCCCATGCCGCCCGCGCCGATGGCGCTGAGGATTTCGTAGGGGCCGAGACGCGTGCCAGCCATGAGTGCCATGGTTATTTGCCCGCCTTCGGCAAAGATGATGTCCAGTGGAGCACCGCCGTCAGGCCGCTCGTCACGGTGCTCCTGGTGCTGGGGCTCACGCCCGCTTGGCCCGCCGGCGTGATGACCGGAGTGAGCGCAGGCGCCGCTCCTCCTCCGCCAGCCGCCCCCGAGCCGGGGGCAACTCGCAGGAAGAAGCGACCGTCCGACGCGATAGACCACATGTGGCGGGTGGGATCGCCGGCGGTCGGGTTGGTCGAAGTCGGCAAGCTCAGCACACGCGGCAGGCTCGAGTCGATCCTGGCGCCCAGTGTCATGTCCACCTCCATGAATCGGTTATCAGGCGTTCGGTAAAACAGCCGCTTGCCGTCCCAGCTCCAGCGCGGTTGCCCGCCGCCCTCGGTCGAGATTTGCTGCTTCAGATCGCCCGCTGGAAACGAGATCACGTACACCTGAAAACTGCCGGACTGGTTTTCATCCGACGTGTAGGCGAGCCACTTTCCGTCCTTGGAAAACTGGGGCTCGTTCTTCTGGTAGCGCCCCTGCACCACCGGAAAGGGCTTGCCCGGCTTCCCGTCGCTCTCGAACGGCAACGCGTAGATGTCCTGGAAGTTGTCCTTGCCGAACTCGAATGCGATGTACTTGCCGTCCCTGGACCAGTCTTCGACGGACTCGTTGAGCTCGGACTCAAGGAGCGCGGTATCGCCGCCGACACCGTTGGCGTTCTTGACGTAAATGTCGGCGTTCCCCTTCCGAAAGGACGTGAACGCGATGCGCGTGCCATCGGGCGACCAGACCGGGTCGACTGCGTCACCGGAATCACTGGTCACGCGATGCGAGAGCGCCTTTTCCCATTCAATCACCCAAATATCCGCGGCTGGCGCGCCCGGGTCCTGCTTGGTAATGGCGATGAGTTTTCCATTGGGCGACAGGTCCATGTCGCCGTAGGGCCCGACATCGACCGCGCTTCCGCCCCGCCCGCCGATGCGATCGCGCCAGCCGAACTGCGCCGTGACGGTTCGCCCACGGCCGCTGGTCAAGGCGCCGCCGGCTCCCTGGTAATAGATCAAGACCCCGTTGTGCGACAGCGCGAAGTGGCCGCGGCCGTTTGGGCCCGACGACACTTCACCCGCCACCTGGACCGGGTCGCCGGTGAAGCGCAGTTTATTCGCGTCAAACGGCTGTGCGAAGAGCGTTGCCCCACGGTGGAAGAGGAGGTATCCCTTCGACGGTGCCGAAGACGCGTAGACGGGGTTGGACTCCGCGGCGACCAGTTGCGTCCGCTCCTTTGAATCGAGCGAGCCGACATAGATCGCTCGAGTGGCAGCCGCTGCCGACCAGGCCAGGTACGCGACATGCCGCCCGTCAGGGAGAAAACTCGGCCACAGGTGTCCAGTCTCTGCCTGCCCGAGCTCCGTCACGAGCGTCGTCTGTCCGCCCTGGTCGGACACGGCGACGAGACCCTTCGGTGTTCCGAACACAATCGTGCCGCCCTGCGTCTCGCTCCATGCGCCGCCAGACAGATCCATCGCATCGCAGAGGTCCTGCACTGCCCCGCCTGAGGCGGCCACTTTCTTGAGCTTGCCGCTGCTGACGTACGCGATGAATTGGCTGTCGGGCGACCAGAACGGCTGCGCCGCGTTGTCGGTGCCCGCCAGCTTGACCGACGCCACCGCCCCGACCGGGCGGATGTACAACGACGATGGACCCGACGACTCCGGCTTCGCGACAAACACAATGGTGCGCCCGTCAGGTGAGACTGCGATGTCGGCTTCACTCAGGCCCGACACGGTATGGCGGAACTGGATCGACTCCGGCGCGGCGGTACCGCGCCAGTAGAAGTACGCGGGCACAGACACCGTCGCCAGCAGGAGCGCGACCATGGTCATCGCGGCGACCTCGAGTCGGCTTCGCTTCTGCGGCAGCGCGGCCGTCGTCGCGCTCCGGTTCCGCCCGATCCACTGGAGCTTGAGCTTCAGGCTGTGCGCATCCTGCCAGCGTTCGTCGGGATCCTTCGCCAGGCAGCGCGCGACGAGATGCTCGACTACGGCGGGCGTGGCCGGCTGGGCGTGCGACAACGGACGCGGTTCGGCTTTCATGATCGCGCCGATCAAGCTTGCCTGACTCTTGCCCTCGAAGGCTCGTTTGCCCGTGACCATCTCGTAGAAGACGGCGCCGAACGCGAAGATGTCGGTGCGCGCGTCGGCTTCCCGGCCTTCAACCTGCTCGGGCGCCATGTACTGCATCGTGCCAAGGATTGCGCCCTGCACCGTGACGTCCATGCGCGTGGACTGGGCGGCAAGCGATCCCGCGTGGTCGGAGGTCACCCACTTGGCGAGGCCGAAGTCGAGGAGCTTGATGTGAGAGGAGCCCGATCGCGCCGTCGGCGACGAGTCCAGTCGCGTGTTCGGCGACGAGTCGAGTCGCGTGCTCGGCGTCGAGTCCGCTTCGGCGTTGGGCGACACACTCACTTTCGTCGCTGACGATGAGCCTGGTCGAGTCGTGCCGCCTTTGGTGAGCATGATGTTGGCCGGCTTCAGGTCGCGATGCACCACACCCTGGCGGTGTGCCCTGTCGAGCGCATCCACGATCTCCCCGGCGACGAGCAGGGCCTCGTCGATCGGCAACGGGCCACGGGCGATCCGATCCGCCAGAGTTTCGCCCTCGACGTACTCCATGACGAGGAAACGGGTGCCGTCCTGCTCGCCGACGTCGTGGAGGGTGCAAATGTGCGGGTGGTTCAGCCCCGCAATGGTCTGCGCCTCACGTTCAAAGCGCTGCTTCATCTCGGGGTTGCTCGCAAAATGCATCGGCAGCACCTTGATGGCGACCGTGCGGTTCAGCCGGGTGTCGGTCGCTTTGTAGACCTCGCCCATGCCGCCGGCACCGATGGCCGACAGGATTTCGTAGGGACCGAGTCGGGTGCCGGGTGTCTGAGCCATTGAGGGTGCGGCATCATACCTTAGACCCACGGCGGCGCTTGACCGACCTTGGTCAAGGTCTGGCGCCCGCCTGTCACCGTCCGATTGGACAAAGATACCCATCGTCCAGGCCCACGCTGTCGAATTCGAGGCCGCGTACCGCGCGGGAGGTGGTCAGCTCCTGGCAACTGCGCTTAGCGAGCGCTGTATGCCGCGTAGGCGATGATGGCGGCGATGATGAGGAGGACGATGCGGCCGACGCCCATGAGGCGGGTGCCGGCAACGTGGCGCGTGCCTTTGGCCTTGATGCCTGTAACCGCAGCAAAGACGGCGATGATTACGGCGAGTAACAGCCACGTGAGCCAAGTCATGCCATCAGCATACCCTCGCTCGTCACCCTATCGCGCGATGATCAGCCCGGCCGAGACGTCAGGCGACCAGCGTGTCCCAGCGTCACCAAGCGAGATGCCGCCTCGGCGAACCGACACGCGAACATCCCCACGAAGTGCCACATGGCCAAGCCACCCGCGACGGCCCTCGCGCAGCCAGTACTTGAGTCCCCCCCCGATGTGTGCGGCGACGCCATCGTCAACCAACGCACGATCGCGCGTCAGTTCACGAATCCAACCGGCACCGAACCGCGCGTAGGGCTCGAGCGCACCGCGCCGACCGAAATGACGTACCGCAGCGAGTTCGACGGTGAAACGATGCATGCCGAGCGTCAGCGTGGCATCGTCTGCTCTCTCGAAGTCATCGGAAATCTTCGACTCGAAGTTCGGCCGCGTCCATCCGCCCGACAGTTCCAGCGCGAGACGCGGGCGGAGTCGGTAGCTGACGGCACCGGCCACGCCGACGGCCGACGTCGTGCGTTGCCTGCCTTCAAACAGCGCGACGCGGTTGCCTGCCGATCCGAGTAGCTCAGCCCGCGTCGTGCCGGCCGACGAGGGGCCGCTCAGTGTGGCGCCGACCGTCAACTCACTCTTCGGAGCCTGGGCCTCGACAGCAGCGGGCAACAGCACAGCTGCAACTGCCGCCAGCGTCAACCGTGTAAACCGCATCACCTGGCCTTCACCGCGATCGCGATCGCCGGTCCAGACCCACCGCGCGGCACGGCTACAAGGCGGGAGTGAAACGCGGGCGCGAAACTGATGTTCACACTGCCGTCGTCATCAAAAAAACTCTCGAGGTCGGCGTCGTCGAGCGGCTCGACACGCACGATATACAACCCGGAAGGCAACCCGCCGATTACGAAGTCGCCGCGCGTGGTGAGGGAGAACCCCCCGACCATCTCGCCAGTGGCTGTGTGAACCGCGGTGACGTGGGCCCCGAAAATCCCTTGTCCAGCCAGCGTGACACGGCCGCTGATGCTCCCCAGCTGGCGGTCCGCATCGTCGGTGCCATAGACGTCGGCAAGGGCCGCACGATCGTCGGCTTCCAGGGTGCGGTCTTCGATGTTGCCGGCCGGATACGCGATGGGAAACATCACCGCGCGTTTCCCAAGCACCCGACGGCCGCCCTCGGCGCGAATCTCTGTTTCCCCGAGCGCGGAATGGCCCAGCCCGAGCAGGTGCCCCACCTCATGCAGCCCGACCGACTCGATGTCAAACGCGCCGATCTGCCCCGCTGCTGCGACCGACCATGGCACTGAGGTATTGAAAAAAATATCGACCTCAAGAATGCGTCCGGTGACGTCGTCAATCTCGAAGGAGGCCGCGGCCAACGTCCGTTCCAGTTCAGGACGCGCGCGGAACCCCACCACCGACATTCCGTCGCCCCCGACCGGCTCGGTCCCTGTGATGCCCACAAACGAATGCGTCAGTGATGTGCGTGGCACCGCAGCCCAGGAGGTAAACGCGCGGCCGATCGCGGCCTGCAGTTGAGGCGCGGTCACGCCGGGCACATCCCGGTTCGTCACGAAATATTCAATGGTGCGATCCCATCGCAGGCCCACCAGTCGTCCACCAATCGACACGCCGAGCGTGAGGTAGGCCTCAACCGGCGGCGACACACACATCACCGCCACGACCAGGCTCAGCATGCCACACACCCGGCGCGTCATCGCGCCGCTGCCTGCGACCCGCGCAACACCAGTGCGACGATGGCCTCGAACTCCGAGAGGGGCAACATCGGCCGGCGGGCATCGCCTCGTACAACGGGACCCGTCGTCGCCGTCGTGATGCCGGGCATCACCGGAGGTCTGACCATGGCACGGCCTTGGGCCGTGGCAACGCGGTAGATGCCCGACGAGAGGCCCACCGGCCAAAGCGCCCCACCGGGTGCGCGCTTGAGGAAGAAGACGCCGGCCTCGCCGCTGGCGACCGTCGGCGCTCCCGGCATCACCGTGCGGTACCTCCCAATGGTCCCACCCGGGATCCGCATCGAGACAAACGTGGTCGCCTCCCCCTTGAGCACCACGTCGACGGCCACGGTGGCGACCGTCTCCACGTCCCCGGCCGGTGAGCGTCCGGCGCGCACGTCAGCGATTCGGCCGCGCACAATCACGGTCGCATCAAGCACAGTCGTGCGGAAGTCCGAAGGGAGCAACGTCGAGGCTGACGAGGTCACCGCGAGGCACACGACGGCGATGACCACGACCCACGATGTCTGCAGCGCCAGAGATGTCATCACTGGGGCTGCTTCACGATGCGGAGATACGGCTTGGGCGACTTCCACCCGGCCGGATACTCCTGCTTCGCCTCGTCGTCAGACACCGACCCGGCGATGATGACATCGTCGCCTGGCGTCCAATTGGCGGGCGTGGCGACCTTGTGCGCGGCCGTCAACTGCATCGAATCAAGCACGCGCAGGACCTCGGCGAAATTGCGGCCGGTCGTCATCGGATACGCGAGCATGAGTTTGATTTTTTTGTCAGGGCCGATGACAAACACCGTGCGCACGGTCGCATTGGTCATGGCGGTGCGCCCTTGGGAGGTCTCGCCCGCATCGGCCGGCAACATCCCGAACAACTTGGCCACCTTCAGATCGGGATCCCCGATCATGGGGAAGTTCACCTTGTGGCCCTGTGTCTCTTCGATGTCTTGTGCCCACTTCTCGTGCTGGTCGACCGGATCCACACTGAGGCCGAGAATCTTGCAGCCGCGTCGGGTGAACTCCGGTTCAAGCCCGGCCATTGATCCGAGTTCGGTTGTGCACACCGGCGTGAAATTCTTCGGGTGGGAGAACAGGATCGCCCAAGCGTCACCGATCCAATCGTGGAAACGGATGGGACCCTGGGTGGTCATGGCTTCGAAGTCGGGCACGGTGTCATTGAGTCGCAACATGGGTCATCCTCGGGCGGTTTCAAGCACAGCACGCGCTGCGCGTTGTGAGGCGCCGGCGCCGCCAAGTCGCCTGACGACCTCTGCCAAATCCTCACGCATGGTGGCCGCGCGCGCATGGTCATTGAGGAGCGCATTGGTCTGCTCACTCACCCGTTGCGCGGTACACGCGTCCTGAATCAACTCGGTCACGATCGTGCGTCCCGCCACCAGATTCACCATCCCGTAGTGGGGCAGCTTCACAATGCGCCTGCCAATCGCGTAGGTCAGCGGAGACACGCGATACACGATGACCATGGGTTTGCCGTGCAACGCCGTCTGCACGGTCGCGGTGCCAGAGGCGGTAATCACCACGTCGGCCGCCGCCAGCACATCGTCTGCGGCATCGGCAATCACGCCAACGGGCACACCGTCGGCGCGCAGGCGCTCCCAGACCGAAAACAGTTCATCGTCGAGTGAGGGTGCGCGCGCAACGAGGAACTGCACGCCGGGCATCGTGAGGACGAGCTGCCGGGCGGCCTCCACCAAAATCGGTGTCAGCAGGTGCAGTTCATTGGTGCGGCTCCCGGGCAGGAGTGCGACGACGGGCTTGAAGGGATCGAGTCGGGCCGCGCGGCACGTCTCGTCGCGACTGCGTTGTGGCAGGGCGAGGTCGATCAGCGGGTGACCCACAAACGTGACCGGGATTCCCGCGTCGCGGTAAATCGCCTCTTCGAACGGAAAAATCACGAGCATGTGATCCACATGCGCTTTGAGTGTCTTCATGCGCCCGGCGCGCCAGGCCCAGAGCTGGGGGCTGATGTAGTAGACGATGGGGATGCCGAGCCTCTTGATGCGGGGCAGCAGCCGGAAATTGAAGTCTGGAAAGTCAATCGCGACAAACACGTCCGGCCGTTGATCGCGCGCCGCGGCCGTCAACGTCGCGAGCATCGCCCACGAGCGTCGCACGACCGACAGGGCCTCGGTGATGCCCGTCACGCTGAACCCCCGAAAGTCGCCCGTCAGTGTGGCGCCGGCCGACCGGAGTTGATCGCCGCCGAAGCCGAAGACGTCGACGGGCCCCTGCGTCTGAAGCGCGCGCGTCAATGCCCCGGCGTACAGATCGCCGGAGGCCTCGCCGCACGACATCATGACGCGCCGGCTCACCGTGCGGGTTTGCGCAGTGTCGGCGCACTCAAATCGAGTTCGCTGGCGGGGATGCGCTCAAAGGTGTGAATGCCTGCCGCCTTGAGCTGGGCCACGAAGGTGTTGGCATCTCCCACCAGGACAATGGACAGGCGTTCGGGAAACAGGAACTGTTTGGCGACGCGCTGAATGTCGGCGGGCGACACACGGTCGACCTCTTCGCGATAGTTCTCCAGTTGATCGAGCGACAGCCCGAAGAACAACTGGTTGAGGACCTGCATGGCGATCGCGGACGGCGTTTCAATCGTGAGCGGAAAACTGCCCGACATGTAGTCCTGGGCCCCTCGCAGTTCACGCGGGTCCACGGTCTCGCGCTGCAGGCGCTGCACTTCGTTGATCGTCAGCCGCAGCACGTCACCGGTGGCGTCCGAACGTGTATCGGTTTCCGCGATGAAGCTGCCGCTGTATTTGAAGGCGCGGAAGCTGGCGGAGGCGCCGTAGGTCAGACCCCGATCGCCGCGCAGGACGCCGAAGAGGCGGTTGGCACCCTCGCCGCCAAAGATGCGCATCATCAGATCCACGGCGGTGTATTCAGGGTGGGTGCGGCTGACACCGATCTGCCCGACGCGAATCTCCGTTTGCACGGCGCCAGGACGATCCACGACCACCACACGGCGAGTGGGCGGAGGCGGCTCGTCAAAGGAGACCGTCGGGACGTCACGGCGCGCCCACGATCCAAACGCCTTCTCAGCCGCAGCGAACGCTTCCTCGGCCGTCAGGTCACCCACAATCGCGACAAGCGCGTTGTTGGGCACAAACCAGGTGCGATGAAACGCGACCATGTCCTCGCGCGAGATTTGCTGGATCTGCTGCGCGGTCGTGGGGCCCGGTCGTCCGTATGGATGAAAGCCGAACACCAGACGATCGATCAGCGTGTTGGCGATGAACTCGGGGTCCTGGGCGCTGACCTGCAGGCCTGAAATCGCGGAATCTTTCTGGCGCTGGATTTCCGCAGCCGCAAAGGCCGGTCGCTGGGCGACATCGGCAGCCAGGCCAAGCGCCAATGCCACTTTGTCCTTCACCACCGCGCCACTGACAAATGTCACCTCGTTGCCGGCTCCCACCGACAACAAGCCGCCCGCCGATTCAATCGTGTTGGCCACGACCTCCGCCGACATCGTGCTGGTGCCCTGGTCGAGCAGCGCGGCCACAAAACTTGCGACGCCGGGTTTGGCCGCCGCATCATTGGCGGCACCGGCACGAATCAGCAGGCGGAAGCTGACGGCCGGCTGTTCCGTCTGCGAGACCGCAAGCACCTGCAGGCCGTTCGCGAGGGTCTTCAGTTTGTAGTCGGGAAACTGGACCGGGCGCGAGGGCAGCGGTCGCGGCGGCTGTTCCGACGGCCAGTTCGCGCGCTGGGCCAGCGCCGACTGAGGCACCACGCTGACCAGCGCGAGCACGAGCAGCCCACGTGTCATGCACTTCACTGCTGACCTCCAGACGCCGGTCCGGGAAGAATGGTGATGATCAAACGTGTCTCCGGCGTGAAGTAGGTTTTGGCCACACGCTGCACGTCCGCAATGGTGACCTTCTGGAACAAATCAAATTCACCATCAGCCGTGGTGATGTCATCGTGAATCACCGCCGCGTGCGCCAGATGCAGCGCCTTCTGCTGAATCGTCTCGCGACCGAGGATGTAATCACGGGCGAACTGCCGCTTGGCGCGGTTGAGTTCATCGGCGGTAATCGGCTCGGTTTTCATCCGATCCACTTCTGCCAGCAGCGCGGCAAGCAGCCGGTCGGGCGGCGTCGACCCCTGGATGATGCCCACCGCATACAGATAATTCGGATGCTCGATCAGCTTCGCTTCGCCAAACGCGGCCAGCGCGAGCTGCTTGTCGTACACCAGCGAGCGGTAGATGCGCGAACTCTGTCCGTCCGACAGCACCTTCGCCAGAATGTGCAGTGGATAGGCATCCGGATGCCCGTCGTGCGCAATCGGGTATCCGACAACCACGGCCGGCAGCGGCCACGGCTGCTGCACGGTGAAGCGACGCTCGGCCGTGGGCTTGGGCTCCTTCGGGATGTCGCGCGGCACCGGCGTGCCCTTCGGGATACGCCCGAAGTACCGCTCGACCATCGTCAGCGCCTGTTTGGAATCAAATGCGCCGGTCAAGGTCAACGTTGCGTTGTTGGGCACGTAATATGTCTCGTAGAAACCCCGCACGTCGGCGATCGTCGCAGACTCGAGATCCTTCATGCTGCCGATGGTCTGGTGTTTGTACGGGTGCACGGTGAAGGCCTTGTCGAAGATGACCTCGGCGAGTCCACCATACGGCACGTTGTCCACGCGCATCCGGCGTTCTTCCTTGACCACTTCGCGCTCGTTGAGAAATTTGGCTTCGCTGACTTCGAGCGATCCCATGCGATCCGCTTCCAACCACAATACGAGCGGCAGGTATTGCGACGGCACGGTCTGCCAGTAGTTGGTTGCATCCTCATCGGTGGACGCGTTGGCTTGCCCGCCGACGCTCGTGATCCACGACGGATGCTGGTCGGACTGGACGTTTTTGGATCCTTTGAACATGAGGTGTTCAAACAGATGTGCAAAGCCGGTACGGCCGGGTTTTTCATCCTTCGAACCGACGTGATACCACACCGACAGGTGCACCACCGGCGTCGAGTGATCTTCTAGGAAGACCACCTCCAGGCCGTTGGGCAGCGTGTGCATCGTGTAATCAAACTTCGGAGGACGAACGATTGTGTCCTGGGGAGTCGCAGCCGACAGCAAGAGCACAGCGCCGGCCGCCGCCAGCGCTCGTGTGCAAAGGGTTCGTGACATTAACAGCGATTATACCGTTCAGTGCTCTCCGCGCCGGAACTTCACCGCCCACCGCCGCCACTGACCGATCGGAATCGCGGGAATGCCGGCGTAGGTGCGACCGCCCTCAAGGTCATTGAGGACCGCGGACTTGGAAGCCACCTGCGCGCCTCGTCCCAGCCTGAGGTGATTGGCCACGCCCACTTGTCCAGCGAGCACCACATCATCTTCGAGGATCGTGCTGCCGGCCACGCCGGAGCAGGCGGCAATGCGGACGTTTTTGCCAATCCGGACGCCGTGTGCGATCTGCACAAGGTTGTCGATCTTGGTGCCATCGCCAATCCGCGTCTCCCCGATGGCGGGACGATCGACGGTCGTATTCGCCCCAATCTCGACATCGTTGCCGATGACGACGATGCCGACCTGTGGGATTTTTTGATGGGTGCCGTCGGCGCGAGTCGCGAACCCGAAGCCTTCACTGCCGATGACAGCGCCGTCCTGCAGCGTGACGCGATCCCCGATCTCGATCCGCTCACGCACCGACACATGGGGATAAAACTCGCAGTCCTCCCCCACCACCGCGCCAGGAGCAATCACCACGTGGGGATGCAGAATCGTGCGCGCGCCGATACGGGCGCCGGCACCGATCACCACAAACGCGCCCACGGCCACCGAAGCACCCAGCTGAGCGCCGGGATCGATGGCGGCCTGGGGATGAATGCCGGTGGGGGCCGCGGCGGAGGGCGTCAGCAGCGCGACCGCTGAGGCGCACGCGACATACGGAGTCTGCGTGCGAAGAATCGGACACGGTGCCGACACCACCCGGTCGTCCGCGATGATGGCCGAGGCGCGGGTGGCCGCGACCCGGCTGGCGAATTTTGGATTGGCGAGAAACGTCACGTCGCCCGGGCCGGCGTCATCGAGGCCGTTCACACGGCGTATGTCGATCTCGGGATCCGCACCGACCCCCTCAAGACGACAACCCAAGCGGTCGGCCAGTGTTCCGAGTTTCACGTCACCGAGAATACTACGAGCTGACGCGCGATTCCGGCGCCACGCGGCGCGCAAAATAGACCAGCCGCTCCAAGCCGAGTTCCTGCCCGGCCGCGCTGATTCGCGCTTCGCGCTCGTCGGCCGGCGCAGACCATGACTCCCCAACCCGGGACAGCGCGGAGGAGGCCTCGACCTTCCACGTCTCTCGTCTCTTGCCGACCTGCGCCCCACGCATGGAGAAGTAATGCCCGACCGTGAGGAAGATGAAGTAGTAGGCCAGGACATTCGGGCCCGGCACCAGTGCCAGAAGGGCGGAGGCCACGACGATCAGGGCGTCGATCACGCACCAGAGGCGATGCTTGGAGAAGTCCCGGCCGAACTCCTCGATCGCCCACGTCAGCGCGCGGTCCGGCGTCACGCTGTCCGGATAATGCAATGTCGCGGACGTGTGACGACGGAGCGCCCAGAGCAGGCGATGCTCGGCCACAGCAGACGCGAGCTTGCGCTTCACGAAACGGCCCGCGCGTGACCCCGTCTGCCGCTCGGGAAGGCCAGCCTCCAGACGCCGCTCTTCTTCCTCCCCTTCCGCCATCGCCTGTTTGAACCGTGCGATCCACCGCGCGAAGAAGCCCGGAGGCGGTGCACCCTCGACCTCGGGTTCGATAGGGTCTGGCGGGGGCTCGCAGTACAGCACAAACTCGGGCGTGCCTGACGCAGACGGGGGGCGGAGCGGTATGAGAAAGACGTCCACGATCGCAGTGACTCGACTCTAGCGACGGATCCGCGACGGCGTTCGTTCACCCGCAGTGGGAAGCGCGGGCTTGCCGGCGTCAATCCACGCGCTGTACACCGCAGACGCGACGGCCGACGCCGCCTCGGTGAGGCGACGCTCCGCAATGGGGCTGGCGCCCTTGAGAAACACGTCAAAGTACGCCGCATCGTAAAATTCACGACCCTCTGTCGCCTTGAGGTCTGCGGCAAGCACCTCGGCCACCAGTTGCTGGCTGTCGATGACCGTCTTGAACATGAACGCCTTGAAGTCGGCAATCGCGACCACGGGCGTCGGCGCCCACGTCCACGCGTTCACATTGCGCAGCACCAGCTCGGTCTCAAACCGCGAATGGATGCCGCGCTGATTGGTTAACTGGCCGTCGTAGTTGAGCGCACCATGGAACGGCACATGGGCATCTTCGATGTAGTGCGCGAGCACCGCGACAAGGTACCGCGCGTTGTCGGCCGCGTAGGGCACGTTGGGTTTGCCAAGATCGCGCAAAGAGGCGACCAGGCGGTTGTAGACCTCCTCGGCGCGCCACGGCAGACGTCCCCACCGTGTGGCAGGGCCGATGCCGAATTTTTTCACATACTCGTCGTAGTCGCGCGGTACATGGTCGAACGGCGGCTTGGTGCCTGCCTCGAAATCAATATCGAGAAAGTGATTCGGCGACTCGTCACCCCGGTCGCCCTTGAGGTCCATGACACGCCACACATCGGGGTCCACGGAGTGCTCGGCGATAAACGCCTTGTGCTCGACAAAGAGGGGTTTGATTTCCGCCGGCAGCCGGTCAATCGCATGTCCAGTGATTACACGATGGACATCCATGCCCCAAGCACCGACAGACGACGATCCCGCCAAAATCAGGGTCAGACAACCAGCAGCCAGGAGTGCGCGCATGCTCCCATGCTAGCCCCAAACCGGGCAGACCAGATGTGCAGAAGTGCTATCGGTCTAGAATCGACAGGGTATGGATCACGCCGGGATCACCCGACTCGCCGCCCTCGCCAAATTGGAAATCTCGGACGCCGAGCGCGATCGCTTCGCGACGCAGTTGACGGACATCCTCGGGTACGTCGATCAGATCCAGGCCGTCGATACCAGCGGCATCACTGACACCTCCCATCCGCTTCCTCAAGAGGCGGCGTGGCGCGAGGACGTACCGGTGCCGTCGCTCTCGACGGAGGCGGGCCTGGCCAACGCGCCTGATGCCGACACTGCCGCCGGATTGTTCCGCGTCCCGAAGGTGATCGGCTGATGGCAGGCCCCATCGCGACCCGCCTTGCTGACACACTCGCCGCCATAAGAACGCGCGCCGATCTGTCGGCCTTCCAGCACGTCGCAACGGACCGCGCGACGACGCGCGCTGCGGCGCTCGATGCCGCCGCCGCCACGGGGCCGCTGCACGGGGTACCGATCGCGATCAAAGACAATATGGTCGCGCGCGGGATCCCCACGACCGCCGGGTCGAAGATTCTCGACGGATACAGCTCGCCCTTTGACGCCACCGTGGTCGCGCGCCTCGAAGCGGCCGGCGCCGTCATCGTCGGCACCACCCGCTGTGATGAATTCGGAATGGGATCGTCGACGGAAAACTGCGCCTATGGTCCGGTGCGCAATCCGCACGATGTCACGCGCACGCCCGGTGGGTCCAGCGGCGGCTCTGCGGCCGCGGTCGCAGCCGGTCTGGTCCCCATCGCACTCGGATCGGATACCGGGGGGTCGATTCGCCAGCCGGCGAGCCTGTGCGGGATCGTCGGCGTCAAGCCGACCTATGGCCGTGTCTCGCGGTACGGATTGATCGCCTTCGCGTCTTCGCTGGATCAGATCGGCCCGATGACACGCACCACACGCGAGGCGGCGCAGGTGCTCGACGTCATCAGTGGACACGATCCGCTCGACTCCACATCATCCATCCGACCAGTGCCGTCGTTTGAGGGTGCGCTCACCGGCGACGTGCGCGGCCTGCGCATCGGCGTACCGCGCCACCTCCTCCAAGAAGGGGTGGATCCGGAAGTCCGTGCGGCCTTCGATGCGTCACTGGAGGTGGCGCGCGCACTCGGCGCGACGATCACCGACGTGACGCTGCCGCATACGTCTCACGCCATCGCGGTGTATTACCTGGTGGCGACCGCAGAGGCGAGTGCCAACCTGGCGCGCTTCGACGGCGTGCGATATGGCCATCGAGCCGATATACCGGCGTCGCTCGCGGCCCTCTACGAACGCAGTCGCAGCGAGGGGTTTGGCCCCGAGGTCAAACGACGAATCCTGTTGGGCACGTATGTGCTGAGCGCCGGATACTACGACGCGTATTACAAGAAGGCCCAGCAGGTCAGGACGTTAATCGCCCGCGACTATTTCACGGCATTTGAGCAGGTGGATTTGGTGGCGATGCCGACCAGTCCCGTTCCGGCGTTCACACTGGGCGAGCGCGTCAACGACCCGCTGCAGATGTACCTCGCGGATATTTTTACCGTCGGCGCCAACCTCGCCGGCATTCCGGGCATCAGCGTGCCGTGTGGATGGACCGCAGGCAAATTGCCGATCGGCCTGCAGCTGCTCGCTCGCCCGTGGGATGAAGAAACGATGCTGCGGATGGCCGACGCCTACGAAAATGAGCTCGGAGGCGATTTCCTATAACAACGCCCTGGAAATCGCCTCCGAGCTCCTTTTTCTGTCTTCACGCCATCGCCGGGCGACGCATCAACCGATACACGCCATAGAGCAGGCCCGCGACAATCGCGAGCGGAATGAGAGGCGCGAGTATCGCGAGCAACCCAATCACGATCGCGAAGGCCGTGGCGACCAGCATGACCACCGCCCAGACGGCCCAGCCCAGAAGCCGGAACGGCAGGAACACCAGCCAGAAGATCGACTTCAACACAAACAGCAGGAACGCGAACAGCATCGCGAAAAAGGCAAACCCTGCGAGCAACACGCCAACAAGACCACCGAGTGCCAGCCATCCAGTCATGCCGCAGTTGACGACAATTGCGGCGCGGCTGTTCCGCACGTGACTCCTGACAGCAAAATCGGGTGACCGGCCGCGCCGATCACCCGATCATCGATCCGCTCATCCGATGCCGTTAGCCGTCGATCGTGATCTGGCGCGGCTTGGCGTCCGGCCGCTGGGGCATGGTGATTTTCAGGACGCCGTCCTGATAGGCCGCCTGCACGCGCGAGCCGTCCACCGACGCCGGCAACGTGAAGCTGCGACGGAACGTGCCGTAGCGACGTTCAATGCGGTGATACTGCTCGCTCTTCACCTCATCGTCGATCTTCCGCTCGCCTTCGATGGTCAGGACGTTGTTTTCGAAGGCGACCTTGATGTCCTGGCGTTTCATCGCGGGAACCTCCACCTTCACCACGACATCCTTCTCCGCCGTTTCATAGATGTCCACGGCCGGCACCCAGGCACTGTTGGTCACGCCCTCCATGGGCTCACCGGAAAACACTGCGTTAAACATCCGATTCAGTCGATCCACTTCCAACGCCGCAAAATCGCGCGTCGGGCTCCAACGGGTCAAGTTCATCTGTCTGCCTCCTTCATGTCCCAGCCTTCTGGGAATTTCAATGAACCGATTGTGCCAAGCCATGTAATGCCAGTCAAGGCATATTATTTGATATTGTTATACTCATATCAATAGGGGAGTGGGTGGCGTAGGCGGCGTAGGTGCACCCACGCCACCCACAACACCGCATAGAATCGAAAGACGGATGGCTGAAATGCGACGCGAACGAGAGGCGACAGACCTCGCTGAGGACGCCCGGCAGCTCTTGAATGAGCTCGACCGGGAGGTGCCAGGGGCGTCCGGGGCGACCGGCGAGTGCCGCCCGGCGCTCGACGTCGTGGACACGGCGGCGACGGTTGAAGTGCTCTTGGATGTGCCGGGTGTACCCGCGCACGCCCTCCGGGTGCTGGTCCGCCGAAACACCGTCCTTGTTGTCGGCGCCAAGCTGGCCGCCGGCCCGGCCGATTCGCGGTACCACGTGGCGGAACGCAGCCACGGACGGTTCGCCCGCGCGGTGAGACTCACCGGTGCGGTGGATGCCAGCCGCGCCAAAGCCATTGTGTCCGGAGGACTGCTGCGCGTGATTTTGCCGCGCATCGATGACCGTCGCGGCCAACCGATTCGTATTGCCGTGGAACCTGCATGACCAATCTGCTTTTTATCGGCGACATCGTCGGCCGCCCTGGCCGCGATCTCTTGCGGCACGGCTTGGCTGCGCTGGCCTCCCATCACAACGTGGACCTGATCATCGCGAACGTCGAGAACGCGGCGGCTGGTCACGGCATCACGCCCGACATCGCCAACGATTTGTTTGAGTACGGCGTACACGTGATGACCGGCGGCAATCACACGTGGGACAAAAAAGAAATTTTCCCCTACATCGCGAAGCAGCCCCGGATGATTCGGCCGGCGAATTATCCCGAAGGCGCACCGGGCCTTGGACATTACGTGGCCCGCGCGGAAAACGGTGTGATGGTCGGCGTGATCAACGCCATGGGACGGGTGTTCATGACGCCGCTCGATGATCCGTTCCGCGTGGTGCTTGAACAGATCGACCTCGTCAAGGCGGCGGGTGCGCAAATCGTGTTTGTCGACTTTCACGCGGAGGCGACGTCCGAAAAAGTTGCGATGGGCTGGCACCTCGACGGCAAAGTCGCCGCGGTCGTGGGCACGCACACACATGTGCAAACGGCCGATGACCGCGTCCTGCCGAAAGGGACGGCGTACATCACCGACGTCGGCATGACCGGACCACACGACTCGGTCATTGGTGTCGATCGCCTTGCGATTGTCCATCGCTTCCTCAGCGCGATGCCGCAGCGTTTTGAAACCGCGACGGAGAATCCGCGTCTGAACGGTGTTGTGGTGCAGGCCGACGAAGCGACGGGGCTGGCCGGCAGCATCACCCGCGCCAACATGTCGCCCAAAGACCTCGAAGCACTGGCGGTGACGCCGGTCGCGGCGCGTTAGCCATGGCCGAGTGGCAGGGGCTGCCGTTTGACGAGCCGGAGCCGGTCCAGGGGTCCAGGGGCCTGCCCGCCGAAGCCTTGGCGCAGGCGGGTCCAGAGGTCCAAGGGTCCAGCGGTCCTCCTTTTACCGTCTCCGAGCTCACCGCCCACCTCAAGGCGCTGGTCGAAGAAGGATTCGCGCGCATCGAAGTAGAAGGCCAGATCTCCAATCATCGCCCGCATCCGTCCGGGCACCTCTATTTCACGCTGAAGGATGCGTCGGCGCAGATTCGCGGCGTCATGTTCCGCAGTGATGCACGACGACTGACATTCCGGCTTGAAGATGGTCAGCACGTGGTCGTCAAGGGACGCCTCAGCGTCTATGAGGTCCGCGGTGAATATCAGCTGATCTGTGACCGCATTGCGCCGCATGGTCTGGGCGCGATGCAACTGGCGTTTGAGCAACTGAAAAAGCAACTCACGGCCGAAGGCTTGTTCGACGCCTCCCGCAAGCGCGCGCTCCCGACGCTACCGCGCAAGATCGGCATCGTCACGTCGCTCTCGGGCGCGGCGCTCCAGGACATTCTGCGTGTCCTGACCGCACGGTATCCGACCGCACACGTGATCATCCGGGATGCCCGTGTGCAGGGAGACGGGGCGGCCGAAGAGCTCACGCGCGGCCTCAGGGCGATCGCCAACGTTGAAGGCGTGGACGTGGTGATCATCGGCCGCGGCGGTGGGTCTGCCGAAGACCTCTGGGCCTTCAACGATGCAGGCCTCGCGCGCGCGATCGCCGCGTGCCCCATCCCCGTCATTTCCGCCGTCGGGCACGAGGTGGACTTCACCATCGCCGACTTCGTGGCGGACGTCCGCGCGGCCACGCCGTCCAACGCCGCAGAAATCGTCGTCGACCGCGCGGACTCCTTCCGCAACCGGATTGACCGCGCTGCTGAGCGTCTCACCGCAGCAACCCGACGTGCGATCGATGCACGGCGTCAGCGAAGCATGCGCGCCCAATCCCGACTTCGGGCGTACCCCACGCGCGTCGTACTTCGCCAGCGCGACTGCCAGGAGTACATCCTGCGCATGCGACACGCCCTGGTGGACCGCGTCGCGCGATCGGCCCAGCGCTTCGAACAACTCCGGCGTCGGCTCGAGGCAAGGGATGTGCGGCGGGTGGCCGCGGACTGGCGCCTGCGGCTGGTCCGCACGGACGCGCGGTTGCGTCAGGTGGCACGTGGCCGACACCAATCGGCTGACGCGCAGGCGCGTGAACTCGCTGCGCGTCTCCACGCGTTGAGCCCGCTGGCGGTGCTTGGGCGCGGATACGCGGTCTGCTGGAATGACGCGCGCACAGGTATCATTCGATCCACCCGCAGCGTGCACCCCGGTGATGGCGTGCGTGTCACCCTGGCCGACGGCGAGCTGCGATGCCAGGTTACGGAGACTTCAGAATCATGAGCACGCCCGTCCACTCCATCAAGGACTTTGAGTCGGCCATCGCCGAGCTCGAGAAGATCGTCAAACAGCTCGAAGACGGCGACCTGCCGCTCGACACCTCGCTCGCCCTCTTCGAACGTGGGGTCGAGTTGTCGCGATATTGCCACGATCAGCTGGGCGCGGCCCAGAAACGGATCGAAGTACTGACCGAGCGCGGCGAACTCAAGGACGGGTCCGGACTCGTCGATGCAGACGAACGCCGGTGAGTACTCTCCAGACCCTCGACGCCTACCTCGACGAGCTTCGTGCCACGATCGACACCGCGCTCAAGACCGCACTGCCCGAAGGCATGGCTCCGGCACTCATCATCGATGCCATGCTCCACGGCCTCATGAGCGGCGGCAAGCGCCTGCGGCCCTGCCTGACGTTGATGACGGCCGAAGCGGTCGCGCCGTTGGCCGGCACGACCGTGCCTCGCGCTCGAATGCTCGCCATCCCGAGCGCCTGCGCGCTGGAAATGATTCACTGTTATTCGCTTGTGCACGACGACCTCCCGGCAATGGATGACGACACCTTGCGGCGGGGACGACCGACCACACACGTCGTGTACGGCGACGGCGTGGCCGTGCTCGCGGGTGACGGCCTGCTGACAGAAGCGTTCGGACTGCTCGCCAATTCGCCATCACCCGTCGCACCACCCGGCGCGCCCGAAGCGCCAGCCGATCGGCGGCTGCGTGTGCTCAGCGTGCTCACGACCGCCGCTGGCGCCATTGGCATGGTTGGCGGTCAAACGATCGATCTGCAGGCGGCGGGCCGTGTGCCCTCCAATCCGGCCCAGCCCCTCTCCGAGCGCGAACTGCGCGACATGCACGCCCGCAAAACCGGCGCACTCATCCGCGCCTCCGCGGTCGCCGGCGCCATGATCACCGGCGTGGACGATGCGGTGATTGCGGCGGTGGATCAGTACGCGAACGAACTCGGACTCGCGTTTCAGATCATCGACGACGTGCTTGATGTGGAGGGGTCGAATGCCGACCTGGGCAAGACGGCCGGCAAAGACGCCGCCGCCGGCAAACCGAGCTACGCAGCCCTCCACGGCATCGACGAGTCGCGTCGTCTCGCCGCTGCCTGCGTCGATCGCGCCAAGGCCACCCTCACCGCCGCGGGCCTCGAGGGACGCCTCACCGAACTGGCCGAATGGTCACTGACCCGCACACGTTAACTCTTCGGAGCCGTCGGGCTTCAGCCCGGCGGGGGCGAGGGCGCGGGCGATCGTGAAGAGTCGCCTCGACACCCTCCTCGTCGACCGCGCACTGGTGCCGTCGCGCGAACGGGCCCGCGCGATGATCCTGGCGGGCGACGTGTTTGTGGACGGACACCCTGTGACGAAAGCCGGCCACTCCGTGCCGACTGACGCGATCATTACCTTGCGCACACCTGATCATCCATGGGTCTCGCGTGGTGGACTCAAACTCGTCCATGCCCTTGAAACATTCGGAATCGACGTTACGGGCGCCATCGCTCTTGATATCGGTGCGTCCACGGGCGGCTTCACCGATGTGCTCCTCCAGCGCGGCGCCACGCGCATCGTCGCACTCGACGTGGGGCATAGCCAGCTCGACTGGAAGATTCGATCTGATCCGCGCGTGTTCGTCATCGAAGGCGCCAACGCGCGCAACCTGGCGCCCACCGACCTGCCCGCTGATGCTCGACGGTTCGCCATCGTGACCATCGACGTGTCGTTCATCTCCCTCAAACACATCCTGCCGGTCGTCCCGGCGCTCCTTGCCGACGACGGCCATGTGGTGGCGCTGGTCAAGCCGCAGTTCGAGGCTGGACGTGAAGAAGTCGGCAAGGGCGGCATCATCCGGGACGAGGCCGTGCACACGCGCGTGGTGGAGTCGGTGATTGCCGCAGCCCGGGAGTACGGATTCATCGATGCGGGACTTGTGCCCTCCCCCATCACCGGCGCTGAAGGGAATCGGGAGTTTCTGCTTCATCTGCGTCGGGTAGGATCAGTCTCGTAATGGCGCCGACTCGCATTGGACTGACCGCCAAGCCCCATCCCAAGGCGCTGGCTGCGCTCGTGGAAGCCGCCGCATGGCTCACCTCGCGCGGTGCGACGGTGGTCGTGGGCACAGACGACGCCGCGGCCATTGGTGACACAGCCGTAGCTGCGATGCCGCGCGAGACCATCGCGACCGCCGTGGACGTGCTCGTGGCGTTTGGCGGTGACGGCACGCTGCTGGCAGCGGCCAATGCCGTTGTGCAATCGGGCGCGGACATTCCGGTGCTTGGCGTCCATCTGGGACATCTGGGTTTTCTCACCGAGGTGCGACGCCCCGAACTCACCGAGGCCTTGGCGGCGGTGCTTGAGGGGAGGACGTGGACCGAGACGCGACTCCTGCTCGAAGGTCGAGTGGAGCGCGACAGCGTCGTGACGGGCTCGCGGTTGGCG